>JARRPY010000241.1:0-5039 GCA_037382425.1 Deltaproteobacteria bacterium | reverse complement strand
AGGAACCCGAGTCGTTCACCATCGAAGCCGCCTCCGCGGTCCTGTCCACTGGATTCGAGCTGACGCCTCTGGAAGACAAACAGCAATATGGTCACGGAGAGATTCCCAATGTGATTACGGCGCTTCAGATGGAACGGCTTCTGGCCCCGCACGGACCCTATAACCGCGTACTGAGGCCCTCCGATGGGATGGAACCGGATTCCATCGCCTTTATTCAGTGTGCCGGTTCCAGAGACAAGAGCATGGGGGTCTCCTATTGCTCCCGGGTCTGTTGCATGTACGCCATCAAACAGGCCATGCTCCTCTCAGGGGCCGTGCCGCTGGCCGATATTACTATTTATTATATGGACATTCGGGCCTTCGGAAAAGGCTACGAACAATTTTACCAGAACGCCCAGGCCATGGGGATCGAGTTTGTCAAAGGAAAGGTGGCCCGCATCGATTCGGGGGAGAACGGCACCGTAGATCTTCACTACGAGGACCAGACCGGCGACGGCGGTGTTGAGACCAGGGCGCATGACCTGGTGGTCCTTTCCCTCGGCATGGTCGCCGGCTGGGATCCGGAGGGCATTTGTTCCGTGTCCAAGGGGTCGGACGCCTTTATCAAAACAGTACAGCCCAAGATCGCTCCCACCCTGACCGACATGGACGGGGTGTTTGTGGCCGGCGTAGCGGCGGGGCCCAAGGATATCGTGGACACCATTGTGGAGGCGGGAGCGGCGGCCATGGAAACCTCCAAACACCTGTTCTCCATGAAACAAACCCGGAAGGCTGCGGCCTGAGGCCGTTGAAGAGAAAATCGATTGGGAGATGCAGTAATGGCGGATGAAAACAAGACAAAAAAGGGAACCTCCGAAGAGAAGGTGGGTGTGTATGTGTGCCACTGCGGCGGAAACATCTCCGATCACGTGGATGTGGAGGCCGTGTGTGAGACCGCAAAAAATGTTCCCGGTGTGGTCACGGTAAAAAACAACATGTTTATGTGCTCGGACCCGGGGCAGGAAATGATCATGGAAGACCTGAAGAACGGGGTCATCGACCGCGTTGTGGTGGCTTCCTGTGCCCCCGGTCTTCATGAGAGCACGTTTCGAAATGCCATCTTAAGGGCAGGAGGTAACCCTTACGTATATGAACATGCCAACATTCGAGAGCAGGTGAGTTGGGTTCATCATGGGGAGCAGGCCACCAATAAGGCCGCCCGGCTTGTGGCCGCGGCCGCGGCCAAGGCACGGGGACTCAAACCGCTTGAGCCTTTCCGGGTGGATGCCAAGATGCATGCCACGGTCATCGGCGGCGGAGTGGCCGGTCTCAAGGCCGCCATGGACATGGCCCACCGCGGCATCGAGGTGGCACTCGTGGAGAAGTCGCCCTTCTTGGGCGGTTGGACCGCCAAATGGGATCGCGTATTTCCCACGGATGATGAGGCCGCCGACATCGTCACCGAACTGAGCCGGGAGGTCCTCGACCATCCGGCCATTACGGTCCATACCTGCTCCAGAGTCACCGGATTTGAGGGCTATGTGGGAAATTTCAAGCTTGGGGTGACGCGAGAGGCCCCGGCCGCCGACGACTATGCCGACGAGATCCGAAGGCTCAGCGAATCGGGAAAGGCATTCGGTGAGTTCGTCCCTCAGGCCGGTGTTTGCCCGGGCCCCATTCCGGAAACGGGCGAGGACCTGACCATTGAGACCGGCGTGGTGGTGCTCGCCACCGGTTTCAAGCCATATACCCCTCGAAACGGGGAGTACGGCTACGGCGAGTTCGACGAAGTCATCACGCTTCCCGATCTGATACGCATTATTGCGGAAAACCGGGACAGAGACGCGGGAGACACCCTGGAGGTGAACGGCAGAGAGATCCGAAGCATGGCCATGATCCACTGCGTCGGGAGCAGACAGATTCCGGGGATTCACCCGGCGGATGAAAACGGACATCTCAATGAGTACTGTTCGCGGACCTGTTGCAGCGCGACACTCCATGCGGCCGATACCATCCGGAAAGCCTATCCCAAGACGCGGGTGTTCGATTTCTACCGGGATATCCGAACCTACGGCCGGGGGCACGAGGAGATCTATGAAAGCGCCTCCCACGGCAAAGTGGTTTTCTTTCGCTTCGAGGCCCAGGCGGCCCCCGAAGTGCTGAAGAACGATGGAGCGGAAGATCACCCGCTTAGGGTCAGGGCCGCCGACACCCTGACGTTCGGAGAGGAAGTCGATGTGCCTGTGGATCTGATCGTCTTGTCCGTGGGCATGGAACCGAACAACGTATCGGATCTGGTGGAGATGATGAAGATCCCGGTGGGGGTCGATCGGTTCCTCTTGGAGGTGCATCCCAAACTGCGGCCCGTGGAGGTGTCGGTGGCCGGCATTCTCCTGGCAGGTACGTCTCAGGCACCATTCGATATCGGTGAGGCATGCTCGGCTGCTTCGGGAGCGGCGGTTAAGGCGTCCGCCATGCTGGGTAAGGGATATGTAGAGTTGGATCCATTTGTGGCCGAAGTGGACCCCAATCGGTGTAAGGGCACGGGGGCGTGCGTCAAAGCCTGTGCCAACCAGGCGATCACACTGGTGGAGACAGAGGTGGGCGAAGAGAAGGTCCAGAGGGCCGAGGTCAATCCGGCTCTCTGCTCCGGCTGCGGGGCCTGTGTGGCCGTCTGTCCCGAAAACGCCGTCAATGTCAAGGGCTGGACCCTGAAGCAGTATGAAGACATGGTGGATATGATTGTGTCGGATGCGGTTTTGGAAGCGGAACAAGGTGCCTGAAGTGATTTGAAGTGACTAAAGTCAAATATAGTGAATGCAAACAATACAAGTATTAGCGCAGGACGCAAAGAGTAGGTTGCGCCAATCATCAATTTCAGGGAGTGTTTCAAATGAGCGATACAACAGAAAAGGCCGGCCGGAAAGAGGCCATGAAAAGGCTCCGGCAGGTTCGAAAAGACGCCATCAAGGCAGCCGCGACCCGTGTGAAGACGCAGAATGCGGCGGTAAAGGCCATAAAAGCGCAACTCAAAGATGCGCCCAAGACAGTGCCTGAGATCGCTCGAGGTGCAGACATGCCCTCATCGGATGTCATGTGGTATATCGCCACGCTGAAAAAGTATGGCCAGGTTTTGGAGTCGGACCAGGACGGCAGCTACTTCCGATATCAGTTGGCTCAAGATTAACGAGGTTCTTTTTGAAATCAACCATTATAGCATACCCAGTACCACCCCAGGGAGAATAGACAATGACCCAGGTATATCCCGAATTTGCAGAAGAGCTCGAGCGTTTCGGTGTGGATACGACCATGGACTGCTTCAACTGCGGTACCTGTGCGGCCATATGCCCGCTCATTTATGAACATTTTCCGAGAAAAATGATTCGATACGCCCAGATCGGTGCGAAAGACCGAATCATCGATAATTACGAGGACCTCTGGAAATGCCTGCATTGCGGATTGTGTATCCAGACCTGTCCGAGAGAGGCGGATCCCGGAGATTTGATTCTGGGAATGAGGCGGTTTCTGGTCGATCACTGGAGGAGGTCTTGAAATGTATCATCCAAAACATATCATTGAAGTCCTGGCCGACAATATTCGAAAAACCCGGAACCCGTTCGGTGCCGGGAATAAGACCGTGAACAAGTGGTGGAAAAAGACGCCGCTTCGTCCCGAGGGCGACGCCATGCTCTTCACCGGGCTCATGTACCAGTTGATGCCCTACATCAAAAAGACCACCCAGCAGATCGAGCGTTTTGAAGACAGTTTCATTGCCAATTATGTGGGATACCAGAAATATGTGCCCAAAATGCTCGTCAAGACCGCATTTGTCTTCATGGCGTCCGGGAAGGACAAGAACCAGGCCAACACCATCCTCAGGAGTATCGTCAAACTCCTGGAGGCGTCGCACGTGGATTTCTTCTACAAGCCCGAGCTGGACTTTTACAGCGGCATTCTGCTCTACGACCTCGGTGACAATGAGGGCTTTATTGAGCATGCCAAATTCGTGGCCGGTAAACTGAAGGAAAAGGGCATCCGCAAGCTGATCACGGTCGATCCCCATACCACATATGCCCTCAAGGTACTCTATCCCAAGTACACGGGCATCCGCTTTGATGTGAAGACCTACTTCGAACTGATCGACTTCCAGGCCAAAGACGGCGGGCAACAGGTCACCCTGCACGATCCCTGCTTTTATGGAAGGTATCTCGAACTGTCCGATGTGCCGAGAAAGCTCCTGGACCGATTCGGGATCGAAAACGTCAATTTGAGGAACTCGGGGAAGTTTACCAGTTGCTGCGGGGGGCCGGCCGAATCCATTTCGCCGGCGCTTACCAAGGACATTTTAAACCGGCGGTATGCGGACCTCCGGGCCACGGGCAAGCCGATTATCGCCATGTGCCCCGTATGCCTGGGGAACCTCATGAAAGTGGATGCCGATGTGGAGGACCTCTCCGTGTTCCTGGCACGATATGCGTAAATTGCACCATCAACCGCTGCCCTGCATTTTCCCCGTGCCTGACGGGGAGCTGGACAAGTGGGGTTGTCGTACCTAGCTTTAGGCTGAAAAATAATTATCTTACGAGGAGGAGAAACAAAATGGCGGAAAAAGAAAAGATCGTTTACATCTCAACCAACGGACCGGAGAATCCTGAAAAAGCAAGCCTCCCATTTGTCCTGGCCAATGCTGCCATGGTCATGGAGGTGGACGCCCTGGTGGCCCTTCAAGGCCCGGCGGTTTTTCTGGCCAAAAAGGGAATTCTTGAACACGTGCATGCGGCCGGGTTCTCCCCGCTGAAAGAACTGGTGGAATCCTTTTTTGAACAGGGCGGGAAACTGGGGGTGTGCGTCCCGTGCATACAGGAAAGACAAATCGACGAGGCGGATTTGATCGAAAAGGCCGAACCCATAGCCGGTGGATCCTTGACCGAAGAGATTCTGTCCGCCAACGCAACATTGGTATATTAGGGACGGGATCAACTGGGTGTGGGAATAGACCGGGTTTGGGAACAGCACCCGCATCCTGGCCCCGGCCCCTGGCCGGGGACCCGGATCTCCCC
>JARRPY010000240.1:0-7586 GCA_037382425.1 Deltaproteobacteria bacterium | reverse complement strand
GAGGCGAACAAGCCGGGGCTGTCGGCTTATTAAATACGCGCCACATTTGAATGTCGATCTAAAATTGAAAACAATTTTTCCCGGCAGCGATTTGTTGACCTAAAAATTAATAACCTTGTCAGCCTCCATGGCGAGCTCATACAGGTCATCCATCCAGGCTATGGGGCAAGTGCTCGATCCCACCAGACCGTGGGATTTCATGCAGACCCCTCAGACATAGAAATCGCCTTCGAATTGCTCCATTTGACCCATGACATCGAATTGTCCCGTTCCGCTTTTTTCGAACATGACGCCTTTTCCCAACATGAAGACGCTCACCTCATCCCCTTTGCCCACGCCCACATTGGCCAGCCGCATGGCATTGTAGATGGTTTCCCCATCGTCCGTAGAGATAATGAACAATACTTTCATGAAGCCATCTCCCTTCCATGAGATTCCGTTGATAATCGGTCGAAAAATTCAGGACCTGCTTTTTCCACCAGAGAGGCGAACCGCTCGCCGTCCCTGCTGCGCTGTTTGTAATACCGGACACACCGTTTCACCAGCTCAAGTACCGTAGCCGCATCATAGACACCGGGCAACGCCGTTGCCAGCCGTGGGTGGCGGCCGAGCTTGCCACCGATCAGAAGACGATACCCGCGGCTGCCGTATTCGATGGTACCCGTCGGGCAAGCCGTAATGCACTGGCCGCATTTCACACATCGATCCCGATCGAAAACCGGACCGATGTCACGTGAATCGAGCGTCACGGCGGCCTCCCGGCAAACATCCACACAGGCGGCGCAATCACTACAAGGCACATCCGTTCGTTCGGGTATGGCCGCACCGATAACCCCGATATCCTTGATCTGAGGCTGGGAGCAGGCATTCGGGCAGTCCGCCACGCTCACCCGGAATTCGTGATGAAATTTTAAAGGCCCCTTCACCGTTTCCTCCAAAAATCCCCGAAAATTTTCCTCCCTCAGAGCGGCTTCGATCCGATTTACCAACCGGTCATCTTCAGCGATCCGATGGGGACACCCTTGAGGGCCGAAACAGGATTCCACCTGAAATCCCTTTACTTCTTCATCCATGTGTTTCAGAAAGCGCTTCTCGGCGGAACGGACATCTTCCCCCGTTACCACATGGCGCCCCACGGCCGAAACATGCGCCTCCACCCGTTGCCGCGCCCGCTTTCTGACAAAAAAAGGCGCCTTTTTGATCTCTGCCTCCGCCTGGGGCAACCACTTCATTTTTTGTTATCCCCCTTAAGGGAGTAGACATTCACCGGTTGGTCAATCCCCTTAAACCGATGTTGACCGCGATCATAAGTGGTCCAGGTGTCCTGGATTAACCGTTTGGTCCCCTCGCCTATCAAGATATCTCCGCCGGCAGCCAAATCCGCCAACCGGGCCGCCATATTGGTCACCGCCCCCGTGGCCGTGTAGGTCATCCGCGTATCGGAGGCCCCCTTGAACCGGGTCATCCCCACCAGGGCCGTTCCGGAATTGATGCCCATATTGACGTTCACAAGACCGAAATCAGAATCGAGTTTTCCGCTTAACTGCCTATTGATTCGATCGATGTCAAAGGCCGCGCTCACCGCATGAATGGCATTGGTCGGGGCATCGTTATCCTTGAATATAATCATAAGCCCGTCCCCTGCGGTCTCATTGATGTCCCCACCGGACCGGTGGATCGGGTCGACAAAGCTGGAAAACAACCGTTCCACCAGTTCATTGACTTCGGTCTCGGGTCGGCTCAAATTGAGTCTGGTGTAATCTTCGAGGTCCAGGAACAGGACGGTCACCTCGCGTTTCTCCTTTTCCCTTTTCAGCAACTCGGGGTCATTTTCGACGATCTTTCTGACGGAGTGGGGGACAAATGGGGAGAGGTGGCTGAGCATCTGGTTGATGGCGATCTTTTCCTGGGTCGTCTCCCATAGTCTCTTGGCCCTCAAAATGGCGTTGCCGGCCATCTCGGAAATGTCTTTGATCAGGTAAAAGTCCTTACGCGTGAAACGGGTGCCGGGCTTGGACACCACATTCACCACTGAAAGGATCTCATTGTCCACAAATACGGGTATGGCGGCTTCCGGCCCCGTCTTCACCACCGATCCATCGGATCGAACAATAGCCTCAGTCTCGGAGATGACCACGCCCTTTTTTCGGGTCAAGGCCTTTATGACCGCCGCCCGGCTTCGCTTACAGGACAGGCAATTGACCGGCCTGTTGTACAGTGCACAATTGAGCGGTCGCGTATATTTCGGCGCGTCCGGATCAAGAAGCAGGATGCACGCTTCCATGCAAGATGGGACCAGCTTCCGTATCTCTTCTCGCAGGGTTTCCAGGATCTGGTTGACTTCCATGGTGGAGGCCAGGGTCCTGTTGACCCGGCGCATGGCCTCAAATCGCTCTTTATAATATTTTTTCATTTCAACGGCCTTACCGTAAACGCCGGATGTTGCCAATTATATAAGCCCATATGTTTCCCGGAGCCTGAGGGAGAGTGTCTGAATCGTATCAAAAGCCTTCTCCACCGTCTTCTCTTTATCAGGATTCACCAGGCAGCAGGTGGCCGGAGACAGCAGACTCCTGGAAAGAAGGAAATCCGTATCCACCCCTTTCTTGTCCAGTGCGGCCCACAGGTCTTGGAGACGCGTTTCTAAAGAGGAAATGGTTTCATTTTCAAAGGGCTCTACATTGGTGGGAACGATCCCCCACACCAGCACCCCGTTCCGTTCCAAAAACCGTTTTATGGCCCCGGCATAGTTGGCAAATATCTCTCCGTTGGTGTACACATCCAGCGACAACACATCCAGATCCAGACTCAAGAGGAAATCCCAGTCCGGATTACCGCACAAGTGCACGCCCCTGGGCCTTTGGATCATGGAAAAAAAGACCTCCATATCCGCATGGGCCGCCACGTCATTGTACCCGGCCATGGCACTGAAAAGAAACTGCAACCCGGGTTCGTCCACAAACATGAAGGCATTTTCGTTCTTCTTTTTAAGGCGGGTGAGCTGGGCATCAACCCGCTTGGCCATGAACTCCATCATGAAAGGACGAACCGTGTCATTGAACAGAATCGGCTGATCATTTTCGTCCGCCACATTAAACCCGAAACTGATGGGCCCTTCCATCTGACCTCTGATGGCGTACCGATCTTTGAGATCCAGTTCCAAAAACCGGTGATACACGACCGAATACGTTTCACTGATGTCAAAATAGGCCGGATCATCAAAATGGGCCATGGCCGCTTCCAGTTCCAAAATGAATTTGTCCATGGAAAAACCAAGGGTCCGCTTTTCCAGATCCAACACAATGCCGGGGAAATGCTCCGAAGCCTGGACATACATGTCTTCATAATAGTGGTAATTGGGCAATTGCGGCCAAAAGGGGATATCCATGGAAAGAGCGACTTCAAGTGCGCGGTCCACATCTTGATGGGGCATGACGGCCATGGCGGTGGTGAGCAGATTCCCGGGAATGGGCATGGCGTGATCTCCTCGACGGTTTCAATGAACCCTATCACTTCAATGCCTGAAAATCAAACCGCGCGGGGTCTTCTCACATGACCGTGAGAATAGTGCAACGAAAATCAACATGCCTTCGGCAGCATGATATGAAAAGGTCTCTCCCGAAGGGCTTGGGCTTATTCTTTTTCGCCTCCGTCGTTTTGGGCGGCGACACCCTTGAGCACCTCTTTTTTGTGCCGGAGGATTTCGCCTTCCGCCATGTAGATCACCTCTTCGGCGATATTGGTGGCGTGGTCGCCGATCCGTTCGAGATGCCGGGCGATGAGAAGCAAATTTATCAGCGTGCTGACCCGCTCCGGCTTTTGTTGAATGACCACTTTCACCTGATCGTAAATTGCCCGGTTCATATCGTCCACATCGTCATCCATGAGGCAAACCCTATAGGCGAGGTCCGTATCCAGGTTCACCAGGGCGTCAAGGCTCTTCTTCAGCATGTCCTCTGCGGTTGCCGCCATATGACCGTATTGGAACGGGACTTCTATGGGCGGTCTTCGGGAAAGATTCTCCACCCGCTCGGCAATATTCACCGCCTCATCACCGACCCGTTCCAAATCATTATTGATCTTGATCACCGCACTGATGAAGCGAAGATCCCCGGCCACCGGCTGGTGAAGGGCCAGAATCTTGAGGCACTCCTCTTCCAGTTCCACCTCCATCTCGTCGATTTCCTTGTCAATGGAAATGATCTTTTCGGCAAGGGTCCCGTCCCGCGTCTCAAAGGCATGAATGGCCATCTTTACCCGCTCTTCCACCAGGGTGCCCAGACTCAGGATCTGCTTTTTCAGTTCCTCCAGTTCCTTCTGCAGGTGTCTTTTCATGGATCTTCCTCCAACCTTCTGTTCAACTGAAACGTCTCTAGCCGAACCGTCCCGTGATATAGTCGGACGTCTCCTTGAGCCGGGGCCGGGTGAAGAGGGTTTCCGTGGCCCCCACCTCGATCAGCTTGCCGATGTAGAAGAATGCCGTGGTATCGGACACCCTGGCCGCCTGCTGCATATTGTGCGTGACGATAATAATCGTATAGGTCTCTTTGAGTTCATGGATCAATTCTTCGATCTTCTGGGTCGCAATGGGGTCCAGGGCAGAGGCCGGCTCGTCCATGAGGATCACCTCGGGTTCCACTGCCAGGGCACGGGCAATGCAAAGGCGCTGCTGCTGCCCGCCGGACAACCCCAGTGCGGATGCCTCGAGCCGGTCACGGACCTCATCCCACAGGGCCGCCTGTTTCAGACTGGTCTCCACACGTTCCGTCAGCACCGAACGGCGCTTGACGCCGTTGACCCGCATTCCGTAGGCCACATTTTCAAAAATGGATTTGGGAAAAGGATTGGGCTTTTGAAACACCATGCCCACGCGCCGACGCAGGGCCACCACATCCACATCAGGATCATATATATCCTCTCCATCCAGCAGAATACTCCCCTCGACCCGGCTGGTGGGAATCTTGACAGACATTTTTGAAGCGGTTTCCATTACGATCCTTTTAACCAGTCTGTTCTTGATAGGGTCGCCATTACCGTTTCTTTCTGAGTCGGGAACGCAGGATGATGGCAAAGAGATTGAGCCCCAGCACCAGCACAATGAGCACCAGGGCCGTACCGAACTGTAAGGGGCGGGTCGCTTCAATGTCCGTACCCGCCGTGGCCAATACATAGATGTGGTAGGGCAACGCCATGATCTCATCGAAGATAGACGTGGGGAGCGAAGGGGTATAAAAGACCGCCGCCGTAAACATGATGGGGGCCGTTTCCCCGGCCGCCCTGCCGATTCCCAGTATGGCTCCGGTCAGAATCCCGGGAAGTGCCGTGGGGAGGACCACGTGTTGAATGGTTTGCCATTTGGTGGCGCCGAGCCCGAGCGAGGCCTCCCGATAGGTGTCCGGAACGGCCCGCAGGGCCTCTTCCGTGGCCCCGATGATCACGGGGAGGGTCATCGCCCCCAGGGTCAGCGATCCGGCCAGAATACTCACCCCCATTTTTAGGAACACCACAAAAAAGGCCAGCCCGAAGAGTCCGAACACCACGGACGGCACCCCGGCCAGGTTGTTGATGCCCAGCCGGATCACCCGGACGATACGGCCCGGCTTCGCATATTCATGAAGATAAACCGCAGAGGCCATGCCGATGGGCAGTGCCACCAGGATGGCGCCGATACTCAGGCAGACGGTCCCCACAATACAGGGCAGAATTCCGCCCTTGGTCATGGAATCCATGGGCGGCTGGGACAGAAACGTCCAGTTGACGGCCCGCCATCCCCTGGATACCAGGAAATAGACAATAATTAAGAGGGCGGCCCCGTTGATGGCGGCCGAGACCCGAAAAAGGGTGAACATGCCCTTTTGAACGAGGCTTCGGCTGCGCTGTGTATGACCCGTGTGTGACATCCTGACACCTAATACCTAACCTCTAATACCCAATCGCTTAGGTCTTATACCTTACGCCTAAAAGCTTCTTTTCAACATCGCCAATCCTACAGTGTGGCCGCGCCGACCTGACGGTAGCGGTTCGAGATCTGTTCCGCGATGATGTTAAAGGCCAGTGTAAACAAGAACAGAACAATGGCCGTGGCGAACAGCGCATAATAGTGCTCACTGTGAAAAGGGGCTTCAGCCATCTCTGCTGCGATACTGGCCGGCATGGGTCTCACCGGGTCGAACAGAGACGTGGGAATCATGGCCGCGCCCCCGGCCACCATCAACACCACCATGGTTTCCCCCATGGCCCGGGACATGCCCAAAATTACCGCCGTACAGATGCCAAGGCGGCGTTAAACAGAGTCAATCCGGTGGGCATGTCGAATATCTTCTGAAGAAACGGGGCCACAATCACCATGCCGAAGAAACCGATCAACACGGACGGCAGAGCGGCCAGGAGTTCCACCACCGGCTTGACCCACTCCCGCACCCGGGGAGACGCGCACTCCGCCAGATAAAGGGCCGTCATCACACCGAGAGGGATCGAGATCAGTGACGAGACGACGGTGACGGCCACCGAGGCGACGATGAGCGGGAAAATACCAAAAGCCGGCGGGTCATCCGTAGGATACCAATAGTGCCCGAAGATAAAGTCGGTAACCGACACGTCCTTGAAGATGGGAAGCCCTTGCACGAACAAGAAGAGTGCGATCAAAAACAGGGTGGCGATGGACGCCAAGGCCACACCAAAGAAAAACCGTCGAATTAGGCGCTCTCTTCTCTGGCGAACCTTTCCACGTTTTCTCACATCTTTCAACGAACCAACTTTCCTATTCTGTTTTGCCATCTGTCTGCGCAAAATTCGATTCTCTAAGTGAGGACATCGCTCATTGTAAGACCGCCCGATCAAATCTCCTGACAAAGAGACTCAATCAGGCGATCATAAAGCATCCACATCAAATGATCAATCCGGCGCATCGACATCAATACAGGGGCACATACCCGGCCTTCCTCACATACGCCTGGCCCTTTTCAGGATTGATGACAAAGTTGATGAAATTGGCCACATCCCCTTTCGGCCAGCCCGGGGTGAACATGTAGAGGGGCCGGCTGATGGGATAGGTACCGTTCAGGGTGCTGGCTTCGGAACCCACAATTCGATCGACACTCAGGGCCTTCACATCTTTGTTGACATATCCGAGACCGATATACCCGATGGCGTTCTTGTTCTTGGCCACGGCCTGGGAGACCGCGCCATTGGATGCCTGAAGCAGGGCACCGGGGAAGACACGCTCTTTATTCATGACTTTCTTATGCCAGACCTCATAGGTCCCGGAAGAGGTATCCCGGGAGATGACCACGACGGGTCTGTCCGGACCGCCGATGGCCTTCCAGTTCTTGACTTTCCCCATGTAGATATCCTTGAGCTGCGCCATGGTGATATTGACAATGGGGTTACTGGGATGAACCACCGGGACAATGCAGTCGTAAGCGACCGCAAAAGGCACCGGGTAGATGCCCTTTTCGACGGCCAGTTTCACTTCTTTCTGTTTAATGAATCGGGAGCTGTCCGCGATGTCCGTCGACCCATCAATGAGGGCCTTCATGCCGTTACCCGAACCCCCTCCGGAAATGGATATTTTAACATCAGGGTTC
>JARRPY010000239.1:0-8279 GCA_037382425.1 Deltaproteobacteria bacterium | reverse complement strand
TCTCAGGCAGGGCGATGCGCCTCGGTCCGTGCTCTTGGAGACATTTAGACAGGATGTCACATCGGTCCTCTTGGCCACCGGTTCCTTCTGGCAGGGCGTGGACATCCCCGGAGAGGCCTTGAGCTGCCTGAAGGAACCGGTGGCCAAGAGGACCGATGTGACATCCTGTCTAAATGTCTCCAAGAGCACGGACCGAGGCGCATCGCCCTGCCTGAGAAGCCTGAACGGAAAATCACCCTTGAGCGTCTGCCACACCAGGTTCATGTTGTAATAACTGGTAAATAACACCAGGGCCCTGCCTCGGCTTCGTTTGACCACATCGAAGACGCGATGGGCCACCGCCGCCCCAAATCCAGGATCATTGGGCGGGAGAAGGTCTTTCGGGATATAGATCAACGCTTGCGTCTCGAATGTGAAGTGCGAGGGATAGATCCCTTCATGAAGGGGTTCTTCAAGCCCCAGTCGCGAGCGGACATACTCAAAGGTCCCGTCCGTGGAAAGGGTGGCGGAGGTGAGAATCATGGAGTGGACTTTCTGGTAAAGACGTTCACGCAAGGCAACCGAAACATCCAGGGGTGTGGTATGGAGAACGAGACGCTTATTCCGCTTTTCGTACCAGGTCAACCAGCGCCCACCCCGCTCTTCCAAGATCAACTCCAGGCACTGCCAGAGCTTTCCTGCCCTCATGACCAGAGGGACGAGTCCGCTTCCCTCACCGCTCTTGGGCGATACATCCCCACTGAGGGCATGCAGTCCGTTCATCATCCTGCGTCCTGCGCCGTCTTTGATGGCGGCAAGGAGATCCCCATCCAACCGGTCCCGGTCCTCCCGATCCATCAAATGGGTTTGGATTGCTTCCGCTCCGGCGTCGATCTCGCCCAATGCCTTTTCGATGGCTTTCCTATCCTTCTCCGAAACGATCTTCATCGATCTTTTGAAGTCACTGACCAGTCCCTGAAGTTGGCGGATACTCAGGCGTTCGCCGAGGTAGGCGGCGGCGATTTCCTCGACGGCGTGGGCCTCATCAAAAACCGCCACCTGGAATCTCGGAATGATCTCACCAAATCCACCGGCCTTGACCTTCATGTCCGCAAAGAAAAGATGATGATTGACGATAATCATCCCGGCCTTGGCCGCCCGCCTCCGGAGTCTGCCTAAGAAACAGCGGTCCTGATAGAGGCAATCGGGGCCCAGGCACTCCTCTGAAGTGGCGGACACCGAATCCCACAGGGCGTCATTCTCCGGCACCCAGGGCACCTCGGCCCGATCGGCAAAATCGGTTTTCCCAAGCCAGGCATCCAGCCTGGTCTTCAGCGGTTCTCTTTTCTCGTCAAGGAGTGAGTACTGAGAAAAATAGTGGTGGTATTTATGGAGACAGACATAGTTTTTCCTCCCCTTCATGATCATGGCATCCGGCGCAAGATCCGCCACCTGTCTGAGGAGAGGGAGGTCCTTAAGATAGACCTGCTCCTGGAGGTTCTTCGTACCCGTGGAGATAACGCTCTTCTTGCGGCTTAAGATGAGGGGGATAAGATAGGCGAAGGTTTTTCCGGTGCCGGTGCCCGCTTCGGCTACCGCATTCTCTTTTCTATCAATGGCGGCCATCAACTCCTCCGCCATCTGGAGCTGGGAGGGCCGGAATTCAAAGTCCGGAAGCGAACGGGCCAGCTTGCCCTCGGGCCCTAAGATATCCCGGATGGCTGAAGCCGGAGAAGGCATACGGCAAGCCCGTTTCGTCCGGGGGAGGCAAAAACGAAAGACACGCCTGTCAGCCCCGGGCCTTTTGGGTTTTCTCGATCTTGGCCCAGGTATCCCTGAGGGGTACGGTGCGGTTAAAGACCGGACATTCGGCAATGGAATCCACCGAATCCACACAAAAATAGCCGATCCTTTCAAACTGATATCGGCTTTCGGGCGCAGCCCCTTTCAGGCTGGGTTCCACCTTGCATCCGGTCAATGTGGTGAGGGAATCGGGATTGATTTCTCTTTTGGCTTCCGTGGCTTCCTGTTCCTTGCTGTCATCCGTTTCAGGCTCCATAAAAAGGGGACCATATAGCCGGACCTCCGCATCGAGGGCGTGCGCGGCGGATACCCAGTGAAGCGTGCCTTTCACCTTCCGTCCGTCCGGGGAACTGCCCCCCCTGGATTCCGGATCATAGGTGCAACGGAGCGCCACCACCTCCCCGGTGGTCTCGTCCTTGACGACGTCCGTGCAAGTGATGTAGTAGGCATACCGCAGCCGCACCTCCCGTCCCGGCGCCAGGCGAAAGAACTTCTTTGGGGGATCTTCACGAAAGTCATCTCTTTCGATATACAGTGTCCGTGAAAAAGGCACCGGTCGGGATCCCATCTTGCCATCTTCCGGATGATTTGGAAATTCCAGGACTTCTTCTTTATCTTCAGGGTAGTTGTCGATCACCACTTTCAGGGGATTCAACACCGCCATCACTCGAGGGGCGCGATCGTTCAGGTCCTGGCGGAGACAGTGCTCGAGGAGTGCCATATTGACCACGCTACCCCGCTTGGCCACCCCGATACGAGAACAGAAATCCCGGACGGACTCGGGGGTATACCCGCGCCGCCTCAACCCCGACAGGGTGGGCATCCGGGGATCATCCCACCCGCTCACCATACCGGCCTGAACCAGTTCCAGAAGTTTTCGCTTGCTCATCACCGTGTGGGTCATGTTCAAACGCGCGAATTCGATCTGCTGGGGGGCAAAAATCTCCAACTCTTGGATAAACCAATCATACAAGGGTCGGTGGTCCTCGAATTCCAGGGAACAGAGCGAGTGGGTAACCCCCTCGATGGAGTCGGACTGCCCGTGGGTAAAGTCATAGGTGGGATAGATGCACCAATCGTCTCCGGTCCGGTGATGTCTGGCTCTCAAGATCCGGTAAATCACCGGATCCCGCATGTTGAGGTTCGGAGAGGCCATATCGATCCTGGCCCTGAGCACGCGCGATCCGTCCGGGAACTCCCCCGCCCGCATTCGTTCAAACAGGTCCAGGTTCTCGTCCACGGATCGGTCCCGATAGGGGCCGTTTTTCCCGGGCTCGGTCAAGGTGCCGCGATATTCCCTGATCTCATCCGCCGACAGGTCACAGACATAGGCCTTCTCCTTCTTGATGAGCCGGACGGCGTATTCATAGAGCGTGTCAAAGTAGTCGGACGCATAGAATTCCCTCTCTCCCCAGTCAAACCCGAGCCAACCTTTCCCCCGTGTTTGTTATTCCGAATGTCTTCTTCGATAATGGTCCGAATGAAGTCCTTGCGCGCCGGGATGGCGCCTTCGGGTGTGTCCATATCAGCCCTTCTCCTTTTCTTTGAGGGATTCAAGGAGTTTTTCCGCATCGGTCATGAAGGCCTTGTGCTGCCACTCGGGTATGGCGAAGACCCAGGGGCTTACCCGCTCATTTTCCGCTTTGGCCTCTTTCTCGAGGACGTCCGGGCCCGGTTTTTGAGCGGATTTCTTGTCCGTCTCTTTCGGTTTTTCGGCTTTGGGGGGAGCGTAGCTGACCTCGAATCGCACATAGCAGGGGGTGGTTGCGGAACAGCGCCCTCCGGGATAGACCCGGTAGCTCATGCCGTTAAAAAGCGTATAGACCAAGACCGGGGACACGCCCGCCATCACCCCTTCGGGGCGCTTCGACGGGTCTGTCACATCGGATATATCGAGGGAGGAGAGGGCACCGGCCAATCGGTTCAGCGAGGGGGTCTTGATTTTCTTGTCGGTCTTCGGCATGACCAACTCAAACGGTTTTCCCTCGGCGGGACGTTTGAAGGCAAACCGCACCGTCTTCCCGTCAGGGCCCAGACACCGGATTTCTCGCACGGCTTCTGATTCCACCTTCACCGGACTCTTGGCCAACCAATCGGATGGACCGGACAGATAGGCGGTGAGCGTTTTGTCTATGAGATACACGTTGGGTTTATTTTCCAATGCCACAAATTGGCCGTCCGGCAGTTTCCTTTCCCCCCGTGTTCTCGTGTCCCCGACCAGCAACTCCAGCAGAATCTCGCCCTTTTTGTCTCGCATCCGCACCCGCGTGGCCCGATCCGCATCGGAAACGCCTTTTTCATCCGGCGATTTGAGGGAGAGCCGTTTGAGGTCTGCATCGGTAGCCACGAACATGCGCCCCACTTTTGCATCCTTGAGCGTGCGCACAAACTCGATGATTCTTGAAAAATCAGCCGGGTAGTCAAATCGTTCTTCAACGACCCATCCCTTCCCCTTGTTTGTCAGGGTAACCGGGGACGCCACGCCATCGATGGCGATGGTAACGATATCGTTGACCGGAAGTTCATCCACCAAAGGAGATCCCATGGCAATGGTCGGTGCACTCGGGGTCTTAAGATGCATGACAAACGCCCCGGCCCCCACCAGGAGTCCCAGAACAATCACCAGTATGATAAAGGTCTTTATCTTCATTTCCGCTTCATTTTCCTGTGTCTGTAAATGGCAAATACCGTACCGATCATCGCAATCAAAAAGGGCATGAGAAATATGTTGATGGCCTTGAGCACCGTGCCCAGGGTTTCGATCTCGGCGCGCAGCTTCTTCCGGACATCCTTCAGCTCGTCATTAATCCGGTCCCGCTCCGTCTTGAACTTGGCAATCTCTGCCTCCTGCTCGGGGCTCATGATCATTTCCTGGGACTTGTCTTTTTGCCTTTCCAATCGCCTCAGCTTCTCATTGGCCTCTTCGACTCTTTTGACCAGTTCTTTCTCCTTTGCCAGCCAGCGGTCCTGGGCGCGCCGTTTCAGCTCCAGAACGGCTGTGAAGGGCCGTTGAAACGTGCCCCGGGTGCGCAGTCCGATAAGGTCATCGCTCCCGGTCAGTATTTCCGATGCATTGGCCACAAAGTTGAGGTTGTCATTGAACATCTCTGACACGGCAAACCCCAATATCTGTCGTTTTCTGACATAGAAGTGGTCTGCCAGCATATCCGCATCAGATACGACGATCAGCGTTGCCGGTTTGACACTCTCTTTCAGGTGGTCACCGGGCGTGGCGGATTCGAACGTATTTTTTTCGTCTTTATTTTTGGGCGGACCGGAGGGGAAGGCGGTCTTGAAGGTCCCGCGAATACGGACCGCAATATTGAAGCGCTTGTGCGCGGACTTGAAGTCCTTCTTGATGGCCTCCAGTCCGAGATACGCATTGAATGCCTCCATGAGGCCGGCATTTTCGCTTGACATGACCAAAGGTTCAAAGGTGCAGCTTGCGCTTTTCTCCTTCTCTATGGCACCTGCCACCGGAAAAAGCATGCTCTCGAGCCCGGACGTGACGATGTCACGCCCGCTGAAGGCATCTCCCCGGGCCGATATCATCAGGGGGTTATCCTCCACACCTTCTCTCCCCCTGACTTGGGTGGGCTGGCCAAAGTCGGCAATGGCCTTTTTGGCGTCCATGGATATTCCCCAAGCCTTGAATAACTCCTTTAAAGAAGCGCCCATGGGCGCCATATAGGGCTGTCGCTGGCTATTATCGGAAACGCACAACGGATCCACAAAGACAAGCGCCTTGCCGCCGGACAGGACATATTGATCCACGGCGTATCGAAGCTCGGGCGTGATGTTTTTTGGAAATATGATCATGATAAGATTGATTGCAGGATCGATACGGACGGTGTTCTGGCCGATCTCCTTGACTTCATAGGACTTTTTCAATTCCTGAATAAAGAGCCAAGGTTCGCCTCCTCCCTGCCGGGCCATGGGCGGCCTTTGGGGATTTCCGAAAACCGGAAGACCGGAAATGACCCCGATCACGATTTTTTTCGTCCGCTGGAGGCCCTGGATAATTCTCGTGATGTTATATTCCAGGAGTTGCTCCTCAGCCGTATCCAGCCATCCGATGGTCTCCTCTTTATCCGCGCAAACGAACACCAGGCCACAGTAAATCTTTTCCCCACCCGGCACGCCGATGCCGCGAACCCCGTATTTCTGGGCCCATTCTTCCTCGTCTGAATCCGGCTTCGGATCATAGGTCTCCACCCGGATCATATCGTTACTGGCCTGTTCGTATTCATAGAGGAAATCCTTCACGCGTTTCGCATAGAGCTTGATATCCGCGGGCACATCGGGATTGCTTTTTGAGTAAAAGAACTTGACGGTGACCGGGCGATTCATATCGGCCAAGATGTTCAGGGTCCCTTTGGATAGGGAATAGGTCTTCCCCTCGGTGGCGTCCCAGCGAACATTGGCGTAGGATACGATGATATTCGCCACCACGAGAATCAATAACAGCACGATCAGTCCGATGATCGAGAGGGTCGTTTTCTGGAAATCAAAGCCTTTCCTGGGTTTCGTCATTTAAGAAAACTCCTTTTTTTCCCTAACACCACCACGTCAATAAATCTTTTGATTCTTAAACCTTTTTCTTTTGTGTCTGGGTCGTGATTCATTTTTCCCTTAAGCCGCCTTCCGGTTTTGGAGGATGACGCCGTTGGCGAACAACATGAAGAATATGACAGAGGCATAGTACACCATGTCTCTCAGATCGATGATTCCCCTTTCCATTGAGCTGAAGTGATGCATGAAGCTGAAACCCGATATCACATCCACCAGCCAGTAGGGGGCCCAACCCGACAGAACGTCCGTGACCGGAGGCCAGCCCGCCAAAACGAAAAAGAGGCAAATCACCACGGAGAGGATAAAGCTGATCACCTGGTTCCGCGTCAGTGCGGACGTCATGCTCCCCACACTCAGATAGGCGCCGGCCAAAAGAAAACTGCCTAAATAGCCGCAATAGATGGTCCCCATATCCGGGTTCCCGAGATAGAGAACGGTCAGCGGCATGGTAAAGGTCAACAGGAGCGCCACGCCGATGAAGGCCCAAGCCGCCAGGAATTTACCCAAGATGGCCTCGGGGAGGGTGACCGGCAGGGTCATGACCAATTCAATGGTGCCTGTCCGACGTTCTTCGGCCCAGAGCCGCATGGCCACAGCCGGCACGAGAAAGAGGAAGATCCAGGGATGCCACTCGAAAAAGGCCCTCAGATCGGCCTGTCCCGCTTCATAAAACTGACTGAAGGAAAACGTGAAAAAGCCGGAGAGCAGGAGAAAAATCACGATAAAAACGTAGGCGACCGGCGAACCGAAGTAGCCGGTAAACTCCCGCCACAGGATGGCGGTGGTGTTTCTGATGAAATCCTTCATACTGTTTTCTCCGTTGAACCGGCGTTGGTCACCATCCTGAATACCTCGTCCAGACGACCCGCCTCCACCTCAAATGCCCCGATCTTAAGACCTTCTTCATGGAGATACGCCAAAATATCGTCGACCGGTGGGGAGCCGGTCTTTTCGGGATAGACCCTTAGGGTGACATCCCCGCCGTGTTGGGCAATCATCTCGGTCCGGTCTACCTTGGAGAGCGCGGCCATATCAGTGGCCAAATCCCGCTCGCCTGCTCCATTTACGGTCAATCGAAGCGATCCATAGAGGGAAGAGCGGGTCCTTAACCCTTCGGGGGTATCATCGGCCATGATCCTGCCGTCGGATATGATAATCACGCGGGTGCAAAGTTCGTCTACTTCTTCCAGGATGTGGGTGGAAAGAATAATGATCTTTTCCCGGGCCATTTCTCGAATCATGGCCCGCACCTCATGCTTCTGATTGGGATCGAGCCCGTCCGTGGGCTCATCCATGATCAGGTATTCCGGGTCATGCAGGATACTCTGGGCAAAGCAGACCCGCTGCTTGAATCCCTTGGAGAGAATATTGATGGGCTGGTAACGGACGCCCTCTAAAAAACACCGTTTTATGATCTCTTCGATCCGCTTCCGTTTCCCTGCCCCGGAAAACCCCCGTATTTTGGCGACGAAATCCAAGAACGCCACCACCGTCATATCGGGGTATGCCGGGGCGTTTTCAGGGAGATAGCCGATCTTCTTTCGCGCATTGAGCGAATTTTGGGTAATATCACATCCCCCGATGACGGCCGTGCCTCCGGTGGGGGGGAGAAAGCCGGTAATCATTCGCATGGTGGTCGACTTGCCGGCCCCGTTGGGGCCCAAGAATCCCAGAACCTCTCCTTTGTTCACTTTAAAGGAGATATTGTCCACCACCACATGGTCTCCAAAACATTTGGTCAGCTGTTTGGTCTCGATCATAGAAACATCCTGATGGTCTGTTAAGGTTTAAAGGGTATCCATCGCCGGGGGCTGTCAAAAAAATAAGAAAAACCGCAGTTCTGTCAAGGGTCCCAAGAATCCCAAATTGAGACCTTTGAAACGTGTCCGATTTCGTTCAAGATCAAGGCGTATGAGGATTTTAAA
>JARRPY010000238.1:0-5077 GCA_037382425.1 Deltaproteobacteria bacterium | reverse complement strand
CAGAGACAAAGACGAGGGAATGCGCTTATTTGAGCTCCTCTGAAATTGTTTTTCTTCCCAGCATAGGGTAATGGATGGACCGCCTTCCAGAACGCATCAATTTGAGAGATCAAGTCTACGATATTCTTAAGAAAAAGATTATCTTGAGAGAGATCGGTTCCGGGGAGAAAATTAACGAAGAAGAATTGGCAAAGGCGTTCGGAGTGAGTCGGACCCCTATCCGAGAGACCCTCGTTCGGTTGGAGCATGAAGGGATTGTAAAGATTATCCCGAGACGTGGGGCCTTTGTGGTCTCGCAGTCCCTCAAAAAAGTGATTGATCTGCTCCAAGTGAGGGAGGTGCTGGAGGGACTCGTGGTCCGGCTTGCCACCCAAAACATGAAAAGCGACATTCTCCATCGTATCCGCAAATGCCTGGAAGAAGTCAGTTCAGATACGCTCGATCCCAATAGACTGATGAAGTATACTCCGGCCGATGTTGAGTTTCATTCTCTGCTGCTGGAGGCGTGTGATAACGAACTGCTCGAGAGCATGATGGAAAGGGTAAACGCCAACCTTCAAATGGTTCGATTGAGAACCGTTGCCCTCCCGGGAAGGCCGGAGCAGACGGTCCGGGAGCATTTTGAAATTGTTGCGGCCATTGAGAGAGGAGACGCTGCACTGGCAGAGACGCTCATGAGGAAACATGTGGCCAGCGTAAGAAGAGATGTTGAGAAGAATATATCACTCATGAAATGAGTTTGTCAGGGAGGTCGTTCAGTATGGCCCATACAGAGACGCTACTCTTTTCCAAATTCAGCAGCAAGCGGCAAATGTGGGACGCCATCGGCATGTGGGCGTGGATACTCCATCGAATCACCGGCCTGGGTCTGGTCTTCTATATCCTGCTTCATACCCTTCTTATGGGGATATCGCTCCTCTCCGGACAGGCCGGGTTTGATGAGACACTGGCGCTTTTAATGGGGAATCCCGTTTTCGAGATGTTGGACACCCTGTTGCTGGGTGCGGTGCTCTATCATGGACTGAACGGCATTCGAATCTTGCTGTTCGATATGGGGATCGGCATATCGCTCAAGGCCCAGAGACGTATATTTTGGATATTCATGGCCGTAGGGTTCATTATATGGGTCTGGTCCATTGTCCCGAAACTGCATTAAGGGGGGATTGGAAGATGCATGCTTGGACGTGGCTTTTACAAAGGATTAGTGCCGTTGTAATTGTGATTGCCTTGGGATTGCACATCGCATATCTCCATTTCATCACCGCCGGAGAACCGCTGACCTACATCCATATCATGAATCGCTTCAAGATGCCGCTCCTCATCTCATTCGATCTGTTGCTGTTGATCTTCGGCCTTTATCATGCCCTGTACGGTGTCTATTCCGTTTTCCTCGATTTCGATGCCGGGAAAAAGGAAAAAGTCGTGGTGCTCGGGCTCCTTATTGTTACGGGCCTTGGGCTTTCGGCCTTTGGAATATTCAGCTTTTTACGAATGGTCTATTCGATTTAAACCGTTTCCTGGGAACCCCTCTTCTTGGGAGGTCGTACATGTCCGAGTTGCTACACGTTAAGGTTTTTCGTTTTGATCCCGAAAGTGATGTTGCGCCCGCATTCGATACATTCGAGGTCCCTGTTTTTGACAACATGGCCATACTGGATGTGGTCATGCACATCCAAAACTACATGGATCGATCGCTCTCTTTCCGCTTCTCTTGCCGTATCGGTATGTGTGGTTCCTGTGCCATGTATGTGAACGGCAGGGCGCGTTTGGCCTGTAGGACCCAGGTGTCCGTACTCAAAACCCGCAACATCACGATTATGCCCCTTCCCAATTTCCCCATCATCCGAGACCTGGTCGTGGATATGACGCCGTTCTTCGACAAATGGAAGGAGATTAAACCCTATTACGTTCCAAAGAAAGGGATCGACGAGCCGGTGACGGTCAGGCCCGATTCAAAAGAAAGAGAATTCATTGACGACATGTTGGATTGTATCAGTTGCGGGTGCTGCTATTCGGATGCTCCATGGTCGCAACCAATAAGGACTACTTAGGCCCGGCTGCTCTCAACAGGGCCTACACCCTGATTGCCGATAAACGAGACGCCATAAGCGTGGAGCGACTCAAGGCGGTGGATCGATCATACGGGGTTTGGCGATGTCATACCCAGTTCAACTGCGCAGAAGTATGCCCGAAGAATATCGTCCCCACGCGTTCCATCCAAAAATTAAAACAAAGATGTGTGATGAAAAAGTTCGGCATATTCAAATGAAGCATGCAAGGGAAGGAGTGAACTTATCTTGGAAGTCATAAAGGGCGATATACTCATTCTCGGTAGTGGTGGTGCCGGACTCTTTGCGGCGCTGCATGCATACGATCACAACCCGCGATTGAAGATTATCATGGCCACCAAGGGGTTGATCGGAAAGGGCGGGTGCAGCCGGATGGTGCAGGGCGGGCTCAATGTGGTCCTGAACGAAGAGGACTCTTTGGAAAAGCATTTCAAAGATACCCTCAAAGGGGGAGGCTTTATCAATAATCAGGATCAGGCTTGGACTTTGGTGAGTGAGGCGCCCAAGGCGGTTCTTGAACTCGAGGTCAAGGTCGGGTGTTTTTTCGATCGCGCCGAGGACGGCCGGATTCATCAGAAACCCTTTGCGGGCCAGTCGTTTGATCGAACGGTTCATGTGGCCGATTTGACGGGGATACAGATCGTCAGCCGGATGACCGATCAGATATTCGCCCGGAAGATCACCGTGTTGGAAGAGACCCGGGGGCTCGATCTGCTTCATTCAAAAGATGAAAATCGCGTCGTGGGGGCGTTGCTTTCCAATATCCGGACCGGGGACATATTTGCGGTGAACGCCAAAGTGACCATCGTGGCCACCGGAGGCTCTGCCTCCATGTACAAGATTTCCGCGCCCTCGTTTGACAAGACCGGTGACGGCATGGCCATGTGTTTCAGGGCCGGGGCCGAGTTCGTGGATATGGAGATGGTTCAGTTCCATCCCACGGGCCTGGTGGCGGGGAAATCCCGTCTCAACGGGAGTCTGCTTGAGGAAGGCCTCAGGGGGTCCGGTGCCAGGCTCTATAACGGACTGGGAGAGCGATTCATGGAGCGATATGACCGCGAGCGTCTGGAGCGGTCGACCCGGGATCGGGTGGCGCGATCCAGTTTTATGGAGATCATGGCGGGACGGGGGACGGCGAACCATGCCGTGTATCTGGATGCGAGCCATTTGGGCGCCGAATTCGTGGAGAAAAAATTCCCGGGAATGGTGGAACGGGTGAAGGATATCGGAAAAGACCTGGCCAGGGAAAGAGTCGAAGTGACGCCCACGGCCCATTATCAGATGGGTGGGGTCAGGATAAATACCCGGTGCCAGTGCAATTTAAAGGGACTGTTGGTGTGCGGGGAAGATTCCGGAGGGACGCATGGCGCCAACCGGTTGGGGGGCAATGGCATCTGCGAATCCACCGTATACGGTCGTATCGCCGGAGATGAGGCCGCCGAAATGGCCATGGAAGAAGACCGGTGTCCTCATGACGAAAACGAAGCGGAACGGCTCAGGATACGCTGGCTGACCCCGTTTTTAGAGGGATCGGGAGAAAATGTCTATGAAATACGGGATGAAATCGAAACACTCATGTGGGAAAAAGCGGGGTTGGTGCGTACCGGGGACCAATTGATGGAGGCTGCGGACCGGTTGGGTGCCCTGATGGAAAGGGTCGATCGGGCCAGGGTCACGGATAGATATGTCTCCCGCTACAACATGGAATGGAACAATATCGTGGATGTCACCAACCTGATCACGGTTTGTCGGATGGTGGTGAATTCGGCCCACCATAGGGAGGAGAGCAGGGGCGCACACTATAGAGAGGATTTTCCAGAGACCGACAACGAAAATTGGTTGATCAATATCTACCAGAGAAAAGGGGACGGACCGGAGCTGGAATTGAGACAGGCGCCTGTGGTCATGAATCGGTTCAAACGGGAGAATATTGAGGACCGTTTTTTTGAGCGGGTCAAAAGACCTTGATACGGTTGCATATTCAGGAGTCCTTTCCAGTGAAACGGCTTTTTTAGCCCTTCCGGTGATCGTTGTGCGGACCGCTGTTTTGTTTCTTTAACGCTCCTTTTAGGGATTCCATGGAAAACAAGATCATCATCACCGTTGCCGTGACGGGCAGGCACCCCACCAAGGAGATGAATCCGGCGGTCCCCTACACGCCGAAGGAGATCGCCGATGCGGCCTTGGAGAGTGCAAGGGCAGGAGCGGCCATCGCCCATGTCCACGTGAGAGATCCGAACACCGGGGCCCCCGATTTCAAACGTGAGCGCTTCGAGGAAGTGCTGGATCGTATCAGGGCTCAATCGGATATGATCGTCAATCTAACCACCACCGGCTCTCACCTCCGAGGCCCTGATATCATTTCCCAAAGACTCGTGCCTGTTTCGCTCAAACCGGACATGTGTTCTTTTGACGTGGGGTCCATGAATTTCAGCGATCGTGTGTTCAGCAATTCACCCCGGTGGGCCGAAGCAGCCGCAAGATGCATGCGCGAAAACCGGGTAAAGCCCGAGCTGGAGGTGTTCGATGTCGGCCATATCCGTCAAGCCGTAGATCTCATCGACAAGGGACTGATAGAACCACCCCCTTTTTTTCAGCTCTGTATGGGGGTCAAATGGGGCATTGAAGCCTCTCTTGAGAACCTGTTGTTCATGAGGCGCCGGTTGCCGTCGGGTGTTCCCTGGACCGTTCTTGGTGTGGGGAAGGCTCAGCTGCCCATGATCACCACGGGAATTTTATTGGGTGGCCACATCCGAGTGGGTTTCGAAGACAACCTTTTCATCAAAAAGGGCGTGCTGGCCAAGAGTAATGCCCAAATGGTTGAGATGGCGGCTGATCTTGCGGAGCGTCTCGGTCGAAGCGTGGCCTTGCCCGGTGAGGCACGACGTATCCTGGGGATTCAGTAGACGGTTTATAACAAATCCATGCATATTCGCGAAAATCCCGAAAATCCTCGAATAGTCAAATAGCCCTTCCTATAAAACAAAAATTCCCCCGATAGATAAAAT
>JARRPY010000237.1:0-5083 GCA_037382425.1 Deltaproteobacteria bacterium | reverse complement strand
ACAAAAAAGAACTCCTTTTAAATGCCGGGATGGCCGAATTCAGGGAAGTCCGAGATGTCCTGGTCACGTTGGGCGTGTGGGAGGAGGATGAGAATCGGGACCTGTTGAAATTCGGCATCGACACATCATTCACACCGTCTCAAATGGATGAGGCGCGCCGCTTGGCCGGGCTGGCGCTCGCCGGGACAGGACGTGAAGACCTGCGGGATCTTCCTGCCGTGACCATGGACGGGGCCCTCACCCGGGATTACGATGACGCCGTGAGCCTCGAGATGAACGGAGAAGAAATTTGTGTGGGAATCCACATCGCGGACGTGGCCCATACGGTGGTGCCGGGCGGCGTCATCGATTGCGCCGCCAGAGAACGGGCGTCATCACAGTATCTCCCCCGAAGGCAGATCCCCATGATCCCGGAAAATCTCTCGGAGGATGCGCTCAGTTTGATGGCGGGTCGTGACCGTCCGGCGCTCAGCCTCGTGGCCACTTTTGACAAGAACGGCATCCTCCTCAATTATCGGTTTACTCCGAGCGTGATCCGGGTTAAGCAACAACTCTCCTACCAGGAGGTCAACAAGATCTACGCGCAACAAGAAGACCTCAAATCGCTTTATACCCTGAGCCAGCTCCTCAGACAGCAGCGTATGGACAGGGGGGCCATGAGTCTGTCCCTTCCGGAGCTCGACATCACATACGAACCGGATATGACCCTTTCCTTAAACCTGGTGAGCCAGGATACGCCCGCACGTATGATCGTGGCGGAAGTGATGATTCTATATAACTGGCTTGCCGCCAAATTCTGTAGGGATCATCAAATCCCCATGTTGTTCAGAACCCAGCCCGAGCCAAAGGAAAAGCTGCCCTTGGATGAAAAGGGGTATGTCTATTACGTGTTTCAGCAACGGCGAAAGCTCAGCCCCCTTCAGATTCAAACCACGCCCGAATTGCACAGCGGCTTGGGCCTTCCGGAGTATACCCATGCCACCTCTCCCATCAGGCGGTATTTGGATCTGGTGGCCCAGCGCCAGCTGAATGGATTTCTCTCGGGAGGAGGTCCGCCTTTGGATGAAGAAGGCCTGGAAGAAATTCGGCTCTATGTGGAACCGATTCTCAAAAACGTGGCCGTGATCAAACGCAACCGGCTTCGCTATTGGACCCTTAAATTTTTCAGTCAGCATGCGGAGGAACGATTCAAGGCCGTTGTGCTGGATGAACTCAAGCGAAAGTACCGCATTGTGCTGAAAGACGCCCTCATGATCGCTGAATTGAGACGCCAGGACGGTGTCATCCTGAAACGGGGGCAGGAGATCGAGGTGAGGGTGAAAAAGGCGAATGCATGGGATGATATGCTGGCGCTGGAATATGTAGACGAGGTCGCGTAATACCCCGAATACGTCTACTCCGTCTTATCCGTCTATACCCATTTTCTTTTTCATGATGAGTCGGCCGGATTCATCGTAGGCCAGAATGGTGACCGAGGTGGGGGATGGCCCGCCCTTTTCAAGGGCATACTTCCCTCGGACCGTCCGGTAATTCCTGATCTTAAAATATTCCCCATCTTCGAAATTAACGGGGAGCCCATTTTCCAGGGCCAGTCTGGGGTATGTCCAATACCGTGTCGGATCTGTTTCACTGTTCATGGCGATCATGACGGCGTATCCGCTAAGGGGACGGCTGTCGGGATCGATATTGACGAGGCGAAAATGGATCCTCAATTGCTCACGGTCTTTTCGGGCAGAGAACCGCTGGACGTCTAAGAGAGAACCGGCCTGCGGCATGTTCCCAGCCTGTTCGGCACGGGGTATGGCACCCCCTCCATCGGGTTTTCCGGACCCTGCTTTCGGTTCCGAGTTCTCTGTCTTGACCGAAATGCGATCCCCCAGTAATCGCAGGCGTTGTTTTGCCCCCTCAAGGACCTCCCGCGTGTCTCTGATCTGTGCCTGAAGTTCCGCCAGGCGTTTCGACTGGGCACTGTCCTCCCAGAGTCCATTAAAATACAGATTGATGAACACAATGGAGAGCGTGATGTAAAGGACCAGGAATATCAATGCGCCGAAAAAAAGAGGGGCCGAGAGGGTAAAGCTCCTGAGCTTATTCGACCCCCTGATAAACATGATGGTGAAATGTTCGGCATCAGGCATGCGCTTCATCCACTTAAAAATGCGGTGTATGATCTGTGGCATCGCTGTCAGGGCTCGACCATGGCTGAAAGATCTCGATGATCCATCATTTGAAGACCCGTTCAAATATGTCTTCCACATGTTTGAGATGGTAGTTCAGATCAAAGATCTTTTCGATCTCGGCTTCGCTCAGGTGTTTGCGCAGCTCGTCATCCGCCATGAGAAGGGCCTTGAAGTCCTTTCCCTCGTCCCATACCTTCATCGCATTTCGCTGCACCATGACGTAGGCTTCCTGTCGTTCGATCCCTTTTTCCGCCAGTTTGATCAGTACCTGTTGAGAAAAGATCAATCCTTTGGTTTGATTGAGGTTTTCCATCATCTTCTCCGGGTGTACCACCAGTCCTGAGATGATGCGGTTGAGACGATGCAAAATGAAATCAACCAGGATGGTGCTGTCCGGTGCGATGACGCGTTCCACCGAGGAATGACTGATATCCCGTTCGTGCCACAGGGCCATGTTTTCCATTGCCGCCAGGGAGTTGGTGCGTATGAGGCGGGCCAAGCCCGAGATGTTTTCAGAACCGATGGGATTTTTCTTGTGGGGCATGGCCGAAGACCCCTTTTGGCCTTTTTTAAATGGTTCTTCTGCTTCCAGCACCTCAGTGCGTTGGAGATGCCTGACCTCCACGGCGATTTTTTCCAAAGTCCCGGCCAGCACGGCCAGCGCCGTAAAATACTGGGCGTGCCGGTCTCTCTGAACGATCTGCGTTGAGACATCGGCAGGGTTCAACCCCAGCCGTTTGCACGCCAGGGCCTCCACCTTCGGCGAAATATTGGCAAACGTCCCCACCGCGCCTGAAAGCTTTCCAAATCGGATCACTTCGCGGGCCTGGATCAGTCGGGTGCGGTTCCTCATCATTTCCGAATACCAGACCGCCAGCTTGAGGCCGAAGGTGATGGGTTCGGCATGGATGCCGTGTGATCGACCGATCATGACCGTGTGTTTGTGCTCTGTGGCCCTTTTCTTCAACGTCTCCAGAAATTCGTCTACGCCCGCCACGATGAGGTCCATGGCCTCCTTCAAGAGGAGGGCCAGGCTGGTGTCCAAAATGTCCGAGGACGTCAGGCCCAGATGAATATACCGGGAGGCATCGCCCACATTTTCGGCGACATTGGTCAGAAAGGCAATGACGTCATGCCGTGTTTCCGCCTCTATTTCCAGTATGCGATCGACGGAGAAGCCGGCGTTCTCTTTGATTTCTTTGAGGGCTTCTCTTGGGATGATGCCCTCTTCGGCCATGGCCTCGCAAGCGGCGATCTCCACATCCAGCCATTTCCGGTAGCGGTTTTCTTCTGTCCAGATGCGGCCCATTTCAGGGCGGGTGTATCGCGGAATCATATGCTTGATATCCTCCTAAGTGGTCTATAGAACTAAAATTCCGTATTGCTTTACCAGAACGGGCATGCTATTTCAAGCACCCAATTCTTGGAGGTCTAAGATCCCGTGTGCACGGACCCCCTATGGAAGGACTGATCATTCGATCGCTTTTCTGATGGACGTCAAATCTAAAGCAGACCCAAAACCGACTATATCCGGGCAAAACGCCCCGGGTAATGGGGGTCCTGTCCCCGCATTTCGCTCACGGATTGGATTGATTCTCTTTTTAGCCACCATTTTTTTCCTGAATTTTATATCCCGTATTGTGTTCGCCCCTTTGATGCCGGGAATCGAACTGGATCTGGGCCTGTCCCATGCAGAAGCGGCATCGCTTTTTTTGCTCATCGGATTCGGGTATTTCATTTCGCTGTTGGGCTCCGGCTTTGTTTCCTGCCGGATCACCCATAAAGGGACCATCGTCCTTTCGGCGCTAATGGTCGGGGTGACCCTTCTGGCCATTTCGATGACAAGGGGCGTGTGGACCATGAGGATATCCCTCCTTTTCCTCGGTATGGCCGCGGGACTCTATCTGCCGTCGGGGATTGCCACGCTGACGTCCGTTGTCAGGGCGCAACATTGGGGGAAAGCCATCGCCATCCATGAACTGGCGCCTAACCTGAGTTTTGTGGCCGCCCCTCTCCTGGCGGAGGCCCTGTTGATGTGGTTTTCCTGGCGGGGTGTGGTCCTTTTTTTCGGCGCCGCGAGCATGGCGGCGGGGCTGGTGTTCGCGCGGTTTGGACGTGGGGGGCAGTCTCTGGGAGAGGCCCCCAATTTCCATTCCATCAAAAGTCTATTGGCTGAGCCCTCTTTCTGGATCATGGCCCTCCTTTTCAGTATTGGGATTTCCGGAACGCTGGGGGTTTTTACGATGCTGCCCCTCTATCTCGTGGCTGAGCACGGAATTGAACGGAACTGGGCCAATACCCTGATTGCCATGTCCCGGATATCCGGGTTATTTATGGCCTTTCTGGCGGGGTGGGCTTCCGATCGATTCGGGCCGAACCGCACCATTACCATCATCTTTTTGTTGAGCGGGTTGGCCACCATTTTCCTGGGCATGGTTCCCACCAGTTGGGTGATTGCCATGATTTTTTTCCAACCGGTCATGGCGGTCTGTTTTTTTCCGCCGGGATTTGCCGCCCTTTCCGCCATCACACCGCCCAATGCCCGGAACATCGCCGTTTCTCTTACGGTCCCTTTCGCCTTCATCATCGGGGGCGGCGCCATCCCCATCGGCATCGGTGCCATGGGGGATGCCGGGTCTTTTGGCTCCGGTTTCGCCCTGACCGGCTGTCTTATTCTCTCCGGGGCCCTGGTGTCCCTATTCCTGAAATCCCCAAGGACCTAGAAGCCGGTATTTAGGCTTCAGCCTTGGGCCGACGGAAGAGACCTCCCTGTTTTTTGGTGGCAGGAAAGACAAACCTCTTGAAACGTTGGGCGTAAATCCGGTAAGAAAATATCATCAAAATTTCTGTGGCTCTGAGGCCAACGTCTCCGTTGACCGAATGCCCTGCCTATCGAATTCCCC
>JARRPY010000236.1:0-5203 GCA_037382425.1 Deltaproteobacteria bacterium | reverse complement strand
GGAGACAACAAGCTCTGCGAGCTGGGGGGAGAGAAAACGCCTTAAACGCCCGACTCGCTCCAGCTGGATGAGTTGCTCCGTCACCCGTTGCTCAAGCGACCGGTTCCACCCCGCAAGCTGGGCTGCTTGCTCCCGAACCGTGTCGTGAAGCTCCTTTATGCGGAGCATCGACTTAACCCTTGCAACCAGGGCGGCATGGTCTACTGGCTTGGTCAGATATTCGTCGCCACCTGCCTCGAGTCCTGCGACGATGTCCTTCGAACCCGCTTTGGCAGTGACCATGATTATGGGCATGAATGGCAGAGTAGGGTCCGATCTTATGTGTCGGCAGACCTCAATACCGTCCATCTTAGGCATCATGATGTCTAATAGAATCAGGTCCGGCTGTTTTTCTCTCGCCATGGCCAGCCCGGCTTCGCCGTCTGTCGCGGTAATGATCCCATAGTTGTGGGCAGCAAGGCGAGCCTGGAGGATTTCCACGTTCGCAGCGTTATCATCCACAATCAGGATAAGTGGCGGTGTCCTCACAGTATACCCCTCTATAATCAGTTACGGTACATACTCGCGGACCTTTGCCAAGAGCACCCGCGGGCTGAACGGCTTTGCCATATAAGCATCGCAGCCGGCCTCAAACGCCTTGACATCATCGCCGCTGAGCGCATAGGAGGTGACCACGATGATAGGGATCTGCTGCAGATCGGGGTTGGCCCTGATGTGGCGTGTGGCCTCGTATCCATCGAGTCCGGGGAGCTGTATGTCCATCAGGATCAGATCCGGCCGATGGATCTCGGCTGCGGTCACCCCCGCATCCCCGGTGACTGCCTCGATCACCTCATAGTCCGCGCTCATGAGGAGGTCCCGCAAGATACGGCGGTTATCCTCCTGATCTTCCACCACCAAAATTTTCCTGCTCATTTTTGCTCCTCTTGTTGTTCGACTCGAATTGGCAGGGTAAACCAAAAGGTCGAGCCTTTTCCCAGGGTGGACTCTACCCAAATGCTTCCACCGTGCATCTCGACGATCCTCCTGGCAATCGAGAGACCGAGTCCGGTTCCTCCCTTCTCCCGGGTACTGGAACCGTCTACCTGGTGGAATTCTTCGAAGATCCCTTGCTGGTCGTCTTTTGAAAGCCCGGGGCCGGTGTCAGACACGGAGATCAGGAATGAGCCATTGGAAATCGCCACTTCTATAATGACTTCTCCCTCGTCGGTGAATTTTATGGCATTCCCCACAAGATTCAAAAACACCTGAGCGATACGCTGTTCATCGCCCTTGCCGGTCACCAGGTTCGAAGGGACCTCTGTCCTTAACACCAGGTTCTTTTCAGCACCGAGGGACTCCACCGAGGTGATGACCGTCTGAACCAGATCCTGCATGGAATAGTCATTGAGAGAAAGGGTAAGACGACCCGCTTCGATTTTTGAAAGATCCAGGACGTCATTAATAAGGCTGAGCAGATGACGCCCATTCTCCCCCACACGGACCAACACATCCTGGATTTTCTCGGGCACATCCCCGTAAATCTTGTCCACAATCAGCTCTGTATAGCCTAAGATAGCGTTGAGGGGGGTCCTGAGTTCATGGCTCATGTTGGCTAAAAACTCGGACTTGTGTTTGTTTGCGATCTCGAGCTGTTGGAAGGCCTCGCTCAGATCGCGAGTCCTCGCTTTGACCTTTTCCTCTAAATCGGCGTAAGACTCCTGGAGCCGGGTGGTCATCTGATTGAACTCTTCACCCAGGGATTCCAGTTCATCACCGGTGTGGACATGGATGCGATGTCCAAAATCCCCCGCGCCGATCCGGGCCGCCCCATCCCGCAAGGCCCGAATCGGCGTCACCATCCTTCGGGCCAGGATCAGGCTCGCAAGAATGGACAGCACAATCCCCGCAAGCACGAATAGTGCCGTCCGGAAAATAGAGGCGTAGAGGGGCACAAAGGCCTCGGCTAAGGGCTGTTCAAGAAAGATAAACCAGCCCAATGGGGTGATAGGGGCGTAGGTTGTGAGGACCTGCCGGCCCTGGAGATCTTGGGCGACCGAGACCTCTTCCTTCTGGCCCGGGTTAAGGGGGCTCTCGCGAGCTGCCGCCACCTGGGGGAGCGAGGAGAGATCCATCTTTTTCAGGACCAGGCTGATGTTTGTGTGGGCTATGAGGTTGCCTCCGGAGCCCACCACGTAAGCGCCACCGGCCTTGCCCACCTTGATTTGATTAACGACCTCCCAGACAAACTTCAGGTTCACATCTGCCATTGTCACACCGGAGTTCTTTATCAGGCCTGCCATGGCGATGGTCATGTACGGTTCGGACCCCTTGCGGAAGTATACCGGACTGAACCAGGTCTTGCCCTTCTTTGCCTCAAGGAATGCAGGGTTGTGGGAAAAATCCGCCCCGCTCTTCTCCCTGTCCATGCCTAACCGTGAAACGTGGAGCTGCTCCTTGCCTGCAGAATCTACAAACCTCACCTCTGTGATGGCCGGGTCTTTGCTCAGAAGTCTGAAATACTCCAGCTTGTCAGGCGTCACACCCGAGGCCCCCCACGGGACAATCCAGCTGATATGGAGTTCAATCTTGCTGACAAACTGCTCAATCTTTAATGCCGCTCCCAGGGCCTTCTCCCTCTGGATGCGGGCCAGGGCCGTTTTATTTTCCTGGTACGAGAAGTAGATCTCCAGGAGGCCATTGGCTAACAATGCCCCGGTGACCAGAGTCACGAACAGTACCGCGTATTTCCTGAAGAGCTTACCCTTCACTCAATCACCTCGCTCGCCCGGATGAGAAGGGACTCAGGGATCTCAAGACCGAGGGCCTGGGCCGTTTTGAGGTTGATGACGAATTCGTAGAGGGTCGGCAATTCCACAGGGAGGTCGGCCGGCTTGGCGCCTCTGAGGATCTTGTCAATGAGATGGGCCGCGCTCCTGTACTGGTGACGGTATTCGGGCGCATAGCTCATGAGGGCGCCTGCCCGGGGCCAGTATGTGGGGCCCAGAACAATCATGGGTAGATTGTTTTTGAGGGCCAGATCCACGATCTGAGTGACATAGCTGTTATAGGGTGGAGAGGAGAGCACCACAAGACCCTGGGCCTGCTCCTCAGCCATTGCCCTGAATGCGGCATCGAAGTCCTTGGGATCTTGCGCCTGTACGGATTGAAGCTTTACATCCAAGGTATGAGCGGCAGCCTGCATCTTTTCTAAAAATTGATGGGCCAGCTGACCCCGGGCCGGATTATGAAGACAGGCTATCCTTGATGCCCCGGGTACCGCCTCTTTCAGCAGTTGAAACGCCTTTCCGGTGATCTCTATGAGATTACTGCTCACCCCGGTCACATTCCCCCCGGGCCGTGCCAGGCTCGATACAAAACCGTACCCAACCGGATCGCCGACCATGGTAAACACAATGGGGATCTTGGATGTGGCGTTCTTGGCCGCAAAGGTGTCCGTTGCATGGACCGCAAATATGAAATCAACCTTGTGGCTGGCAAGCTCGGCCGCCAGCGCCGGGATCCGATCGGGTGTACACCCCCAGGATTGGTACTCTATGACAAAATTTTCCCCCTTAACCCAGCCTAATTTGCGCAGTTCCTCCAATAACACCTTGTCAAAAACACGGTAAGTGGGTCCTAACCACCCTATCCGGTGAACTTTGCCCTCTTTCTCCGCATCAGCTGCAAGCGGCCCGGACAAAAGCCCGATGACAAGGATTGCAAATAACAGGAAGGTTTTGTGTTTCATGGCATTACCCTCCTATAATTTTTCACACAGACAATTTCAGGAGCAAATCCAAAGTCCGAAATCCGAAATCCGAAATCGTTCCATAGCTCTTTAGTCCGGTCTATTGCATCATCAATGCCTTTGATTAATTCAGGAGAAGCCTCAAAGCTGTTCGCTTCCTTTTCCTTCAGCCTTTGAAGAGATCCGGCAATTTGAGCCATATCATCTGTTTTCCAAACTATGATGAATACGTCGACAGAGCTGATGCCCACCTGAGCTAATCCCTCTAACGGAAGTCTGTAAATCTCCAAAGCCAAATATAGATTCCCATTAGCGTGTGCAATTCTTGTCGTTCCATTCAGAGTGTAGTGTGTGCCGCTTAATGGGGTGAAACATGGTTCTTGTCCGATCCTGGCCTTCAGTAAAAAAGCTTCCTCAAAAAATGAAAAATAATAGGTGCCGCGGGATAGCCCCGCGGCTGCCAAAATGGAATATGGTTCACCTTCATTTAGGTATATGCCGCTATTTACCATTTCCCCCACACTTTCGTAAACCTTAACAACCATGGCTTCCTTGATGGTGGGAGGCAGGGTTCCATACCTTTTCAATGTGTCAACTGGTGCACATCCTACTGCCATTAAGACAAAAAAGACTAAAAAACAGCAAAAAATTGAAGACGATTTATTTTCATTCATTGGGGGAACCTCTTTGATAGGGGTGGATAATTGGTGGGAATATCTACATCTGATAAAACGACAAACAACCTCTTATGTCAAGGAAAATAGGGACTTACGCCAATCTCCTTAAAATAGACGGCTTTGGCCTTGAGAATGAAAACAATATGGTCAGGTTTTCTTGGGTATCTGACAGTACCCAAATGTGATACTTACGTGATCATATGAAAAAGCTACCTCCTGAAAGGCTCAGTGGTTAGAATGAGCCTCAGGAAGCTAATAAACACAAAAAGGAGGTAGCCGACATGTATTATACAGGAATCGACCTGCACAAGAAAACATCTTATATCACCACCATCGATGAAAACGGGAAAATCGTATCCAAAAACAATTTCAAGAACATCGAATCGGACATATTGGAGTATTTTGAATCTCTAACAGAGGATACCCGAATCGTGATTGAGTCCATGGCCAGCTGGTACTGGCTCTACGATCTCCTAACAGCTCATGGGCTGATTGTGGTCATCTCCAATCCTAAAAAGACCAAGGCCATCGCATCTGCGAAGATCAAGAACGACAAGGTGGACTCCCACATGCTGGCCCAGCTTCTGAGAGCCGATCTGATCTCCACGGTCCACGTCAGCAGCCTCAAAACGCGGGAACTCAAAGAACTTCTACGTCATAGGACACGGCTTGTGCGGGATGCCACACGGATGAAGAATCGCATCCACATGCTTCTAATGAAGAACAACCAGTCTATCCCGGTGACCGATCTATTTGGTGCCAAGGGCCTGGAGAATCTCCGTGGTGTTGAGTTACC
>JARRPY010000235.1:0-6779 GCA_037382425.1 Deltaproteobacteria bacterium | reverse complement strand
CTAAAATCAAAATTTCAATTGTTTCGAACAAAAGTTTTTCAGGTGTGCAAGTTAAAGATGAAGGAAATGGGATGAACACGGAACAGCAGAAAAAAATATTTACACCTTTTTTCAGGTTAGATAATGAAACTGCTCTTAAAGCTGAAGGAACAGGACTCGGTCTTACAATTGTTAAGCATATTCTTGATGCACACAATGGTAAGATTGATGTCGAGATAAGAACATTCGTGCGCTCCTTAAAGCCGAGACAGAGGTGGTGACCATCGTGGGCAAGAGCTGGGACCTTCATGTGTCGGATGTCCTGGGTATATCATTGGACGAAAATCTCGATCTCATCCATGACACCATCGCATACCTGAAAGAGAAAAACCGTGAGGTGATTTTTGATGCGGAGCACTTTTTTGACGGGTTTAAAGCAAACCCGGCCTATGCGCTCAAGACCCTCGATGCCGCACAAACGGCGGGTGCGCACATCCTCGTTCTCTGCGACACCAACGGCGGCTCTATGCCGGATGACATCGGCGCCAGATTAAAACAGGCCAAATCACAGCGGGCGGTCCCCTTGGGCATCCACACCCACAACGACTGCGGACTGGCCCTGGCCAATGCCCTTATCGCGGTGTCGAGCGGGGCCACACTGGTCCAGGGGACCATCAACGGATACGGGGAACGCTGCGGTAATGCGGATCTCGTGACGGTCATCGGGAATCTTCAACTGAAGATGGGATACCCCTGCGTGCCCGAAGAAAGCCTGGGCCAACTGACGGAGATGTCCCGTTTTGTGAGCGAGGTGGCGAACATCACCCCATTCAATCAACGACCCTTTGTGGGAAAGAGCGCCTTTGCCCATAAAGGCGGCGTTCACGTCAGCGCCATGATGAAACAGCCTTCGGCCTATGAGCACATCCGACCCGAAGCGGTGGGGAACCGGCGCAGAGTGGTGGTCTCCGATCTCTCGGGAAAGAGCAACATCGAATACAAATCCCGCGAAATGGGCATTGAGCTGGGTGGAAACGGGTTTGACAGTGAAACCATTGTTCGGGAAATCAAACGGCTGGAAGATGAGGGATATCAATTTGATGCGGCCGAAGGCTCTCTGGAGTTGCTGATCCGTCGGGTCACTGGCCAGTTCAAGGACCCCTTCGCCCTTCAGTCCTTTCGCGTCACCACGGAAAAGGACGGATCCAAAGAGAGCACCTCCCAGGCCACCATCAAGATCAACGTCGGCGAGGATAACGAGATCACGGCGGCCGAAGGCGACGGGCCGGTGAACGCCTTGGATAATGCCCTTCGAAAGGCGCTTGCCAAGTTCTATCCCCAGATACGGGAGATGGGACTGGTGGATTTCAAGGTCCGGGTCATAGACGGGCGAAAGGCCACTGCTGCCAAGGTCCGCGTACAGATCGAATCACGGGACAAAAAAGAGATCTGGACCACCATCGGCGTATCCGAAAATGTCCTTGAGGCGAGTTGGCAGGCCCTCGTGGACAGCGTCCATTATAAATTGTTAAAAGAGGTTCAGGGTCTTGGAGACAAGAAACCCGCCTGACAAAGAGAAGGCGACTTTGAATCGGTCCGGATGGTGGCCGGGAAGATCCAACGGGCCGAGGTGGCCGCACTGGCACGGACATCCCGAGAAGATATCGACCATGCATGGCAGGCCGTTCGGGAAGCCGCAAGACCCAGAATTCATATCTTTATCGCCACCTCGGATATCCATTTGAAGCATAAGCTGAACATGACCCGGGACGAAGTTATCAAGGAGGCCGTCGATGCGGTGACATATGCCAGGACCCTGACGCAAAACGTGGAGTTCTCCGCAGAGGACGCGACCCGGACGGACAGAGACTTTCTTTGTGCCATATTTGAGGCAGCCATAGCGGCCGGGGCCACCACCGTCAACCTTCCGGACACCGTGGGATATGCGGTTCCCGAAGAGTTTGGGGAACAGGTCGCCTATGTCAGGACCCATACTCCCAACATGCATCAGGCCGTTTTGAGTGTTCACTGCCACAATGACCTGGGTCTGGCCACCGCCAATACCCTCGCCGGGATCCGGTCGGGGGCGCGGCAGGCAGAGGTCACCATCAACGGCATCGGCGAGCGGGCAGGCAACACATCCCTGGAAGAAGTGGTTATGACCCTGTACACGCGCGAAGATCTCATGAAGGTGGCCCACGGCATCCATGCGGACGAGCTTTACCCCACCAGCCGTCTGACATCGTTGCTTACCGGGATCGTGGTGCAGCCCAACAAGGCCATCGTGGGCGCCAATGCCTTTGCCCATGAAGCGGGCATCCACCAGGACGGCGTCCTGAAAAAGCCCATGACCTACGAAATCATGCGGCCCGAAACCGTGGGGATTGCCAACAACCGTCTGGTCATCGGCAAACATTCCGGTCGCCACGCCTTTAGACAAAAACTGGCCGAACTGGGATATGACTTCTCCAAGGAAGACCTGGATCGCCTGTTCGAGAGATTCAAACGTCTGGCGGATAAACGGAAGGAGATATTCGACGAAGACCTGGAAGTGTTGGTGGCCGAAGAGATCCTGCGCGGTTCGGGAATATACAGCCTCGAATATCTCAATGTGGTCAGCGGAACGGTAGCCGTACCCACTGCCACGGTGAAGCTGAGGATCAAAGACAAGGTGGTTCAGGGCGCCGGGTTCGGGGTCGGTCCCATCGATGCCTCCTTCAATACCATTGCCAAGCTGACCGGGAGCCGGTCAAAGCTGGTCCGCTTTTCTGTAAACGCCATCAGCGGGGGCATGGACGCCCAGGGTGAGGTCACGGTTCGGCTCAAAGAAAACGGGCTGGTGGCCCTTGGCAAGGGCGCCGACCCGGACATCATCACGGCCAGTGCACGGGCCTATGTCAACGGCCTCAACCATCTGGAATATATGAAACAGAATCCGGCTCTGGCACCCCGTCAGGGAAGCATCTAGGGGCGTCATCTTCGCATCATCTGATAACAGGATAGGAAGGATTCCTGTTCAACCGAATCGACACCCGTTGGTGAAACGGGCGATCAATTGTCGGCAACCAGGCTGGGGATTACTCCTCGGCCAGTTCCTGCTTCCAACTCAGTATCGGTAGGGAATGGTTCTCGAAATTTTCCACGGCGTCGTGGCAATAGTTGATCTTGATGTTCCCGGCCATGGTGTCTTCCGTCTCGGCAGAACCTCCACTGAGGACCGCGCCGGTAATGTTTCCGGTACCACCGCCTTTGTAGGTGAACGATCCGCTTACGATAATGGGACCATACCAGGAAAAATCACCGGAGATATCGAGATTCCCCTCCACCAGGAGAATCCCACACCCGGTTACCCCACCGCTTAACCTGATCGTGTGACCATTCATATTATAATAGATCAGGTTGCATTCATCACAGGTGTATATATCGTCCATGACGATCGTAGGCGTCCCCCAACTATCCCCGGGACCGGGGATGGTGGTGTCCGTATGGGTGGTGTCCGCATTGAGTGTATATGAGAAATCAGCGGAAGTCTTCATTCCATCTATCATACCCGGAATGTTGATGTCGTCTACGTCGTCATCGTCCCTAGAAACACTCGGTTCGGCGGGGTTTTCCGGGTCCATTCCTTCCCCGGTAATGGTGACGGTTCCCACCGGACTTACAGTTGTAGATGCCTTTGTGTAAACACCGGGCAAATCGTCAGCCGTGCCACAGCAGGCGTCATTGTTGTTTCCTGAGATATATGCCGTCCCTTTCAAATCCAAGGAACTCCCGGCGGTATATATTGCGGCTTTCACGGTAATGGGCGGAAAACGCGTCACCTCCATCTGAACCACTTTGGAGGCGCCACCGGCATCTCCATAGCCGGTGATCAGATAGATGTTCGGATCCCCTCGGGTCTCGTCCGTATGCCGATCAAAATCACCGTCACCGTCCACGTCGCCCCGGTATAGAACCTCACCCGAGGATGGATCCGTTTGATGGGTAATCACTACCGTGTAATCCATATCCGTCTGCAAGCTCGACGTCCTTTCATGAGCGTCGTTGGCGCTGTCGTATCCTTTTTCTTGGGCCTCCTCTTCCGTACCGATATAATAGGTCCACTCCGTGTTGTCCGGATCATCATCATTTATAATGTCTGGATATCCGGGATCCGTACTCGGCTTTAACCGCAATCGCTCCCTGGCCTCTTGGGCCCCGGCCTCGGCCGCATACAGTGCCTGCTGGCTGGACTTATAATTGCTGCCGATCTGGGTGTCTGTGGTGAGCAGGATGGTGGCTGTGGCGCCCGCGAGGAGCAGGATGGCCACAAATATGAGGACCACGGCCATAATTGCCCCTTCATCTCCAATCGACATAAAGCGTTTAAGGAACTGCCTCAGAATCTTTAATGATTTCATCCCTGGCCTCCCTTTGTCTTCAAAGGCCCAAGTTGAGGGGAGTAATCGTGGACGTCAACGTGAATGTCCTGTACCCGCCGTTCTCGCTGTAATCGGGATCCGGCTTGTCCGTTCGTGCGGTAATCTCTATTTTCACCTGGCGGATTTTCTCCTGATCGGCCGCATCGGTCACCTCGGTCACCCCATCCCCTTGAAGATAGGTCACCGAGAAACCCGTGATATTCTCCGCAAAGGGCTTGGTTGCATTCTCTGTGTTGACATCGTTTCGGTTCACCCGGAGATGGGTGCTGTCAAAGGTGTAAACGATGTTTTCAGCGGGGTCGGATGTATCCCCATCCGCGTTGAGATCCGCATAGAGCTGGAGTTGCGACGCGCTGTAGGGAATACCCACAAACCCCGTTATGTCTTGCGGATCGTATCCCGCCTGTCGAATCTCCGTACTGAGCATGTCCATGGCGGCCCGGACACCCTGGACCATCTCGGAAGATTGCGCCTGGGCATCATAGGCCTTTTCCTGGCTGATAAAAGTGACCGAGGCAGCCGCCAGCACCACCAGTACGATGGCGATGGCAAAAAGCATCTCCACGAGCGTAAAACCGCCCTTTTCATAAATTAGAGGATGAAACCGCATGGCTTGGTTTCGCCGCTTCCTTCCTTTTTAAATCCATCCAAGCATTTTTGAGATACCGATTATGCAACAGCTATGCCACCGCCGACAATTCAAAATGGCGGTTCGCGCAAAACACTGTTTTGAGATAAGGGGTAACCTTGCCACCACCATTGCCCCCAGATTCAACCGATGTACCGCTCTTTTCACCTAAGCGGTTGAAATGGCCGCCTGTCCCGTCAAACTGCGCATGCGCATGGAAAGAACTGTTCGACTATTTTACACATGTTAAATGCGTTTACAATATCTCTTTGGCCCCAAATAGGGACTTGAAGAGGGAACGCCGATATGGGATGCTGAAAACAGGGAGAGCATTTAAATGAACAGACCAAAACCAAAAAAAGGGGAAACCATCGAAGTGGCCCTGGAGAGGATGGCCAACGGCGGCAGCGCAGTGGGTCGCTGGAACGACTTTGTCGTTTTCGTCCGGGGCGGTGTTCCCGGGGATGTGGTCAAGGCCAGAATCTACAAGCGGCGGCGGGCGTTTGCAGAGGGCCGTATCGAAACCTTCATCCAGTCATCACCTGAACGGGTGACCGCCCCGTGCGCCTACGCCGGCTATTGCGGGGGATGTCAATGGCAGCATGTGGCCTATGAGAGCCAACTCAAGTTCAAACATGCCCTGGTAGCGGAACCCCTGGAGCATATCGGCGGGCTTAAAGGCGTGGCGGTTCACCCGGTCATCCCTTCGGAAGATACATTTGCTTATCGCAACAAAATGGAGTTTTCCTTCTCCGACCGTCGCTGGTTTCTCCCCCATGAACTCGACCTCAAAGAACAGGAAGGAGACTTTGCCCTCGGCCTTCATGTTCCCGGGGCGTTTCAGAAGGTCATCGACATAGACGGATGCCTCCTTCAAAAAGAAACGGGGAACCGTATCCTGAAGGCGGTGAAAGAAATTGTAAAAGCCAGCGAACTCCCTGTCTACGGCATTAAGAGCCATGATGGCTTCTGGCGCTACCTGGCCATTCGATGCTCAGCGGCCTTTGATACCTGGATGGTCAATGTGGTGACATCCGAATCACAACCGGAGGTCATCCGGCCTTTGGCGGAGCTGTTGCACGATACCGTCCCGTCCGTAACGACGGTGGTCAACAACATCAACCGGCGAAAGGCCTCCATTGCGGTGGGGGAAACGGAAGACGTCATTTCAGGAGACGGGGTCATTCTGGATCGCATCGGCCCCTTTATTTTCAGAATTTCCGCCAATTCATTCTTTCAGACCAATCCCCCCGCGGCAAAAAACCTCTACGACCAAGTGGTCACCTATGCACAGCCTGGGGGGCATGAGACGGTCGTCGATCTTTACAGCGGCACCGGGACCATACCGCTCTTCTTTTCTGATCGGGTCAAATCCGTGGTGGGGATGGAACTGAGCCCGAGTGCCGTCTCGGATGCCGAAAAAAACTGCATTAAGAATCATGTGACAAACTGTCGCTTCATCTGCGGGGATATCCGGGAAACCCTCGGCCAACTGGGCGAACGGCCGCAACTCCTCATCATAGACCCGCCCCGGGCGGGCATGCACAAGGACGTGCTGGCCCGCGTCCTGGATCTTTCACCTGATCGAGTCGTGTATGTATCGTGCAACCCCGCCACCCTGGCCCGGGACCTGGGTCAAATGGCCGTGTCCTATCACATCCCCGAAATTCAGCCCGTGGACATGTTTCCCAACTCCTATCACGTGGAATCGGTGGCCCGGCTGAGCCGAAAAACGACGCTTGACAACATGT
>JARRPY010000234.1:0-8023 GCA_037382425.1 Deltaproteobacteria bacterium | reverse complement strand
GCCGGGGTCGTCGCCGACGCCGTAGACAAAGAGACCGGAAGACCCAATAAATTCGTCATCGGCATGCAGCGGCCCAGCCCGCGTAGTTTCTGGAAGATCCCCCTGTTCAACCGGGGCATATCGCCGGTAAAGGCCGAAGACCCTGAGGTGGCCCCGCTCATCACCCGGTGCGTCAATGAGAAAAAGACCCTTATTGCCACGTTCACCTATGATGCCCTCAAACTGGCGGATGTGCTGGTGGTGGATGTGCAGTGTGATTTTTTGAAGGAGGAACTGGGAAATTTAAGGAGCGGACATGCGGAGATCGGTGCCCTTGAGGAGAGCTTCAAAATCATCGGCCAGAAGATCCCCCCCGAATGCCTGGTGCTGATCGAGACCACGGTTCCCCCCGGCACCACCGAATATGTGGCCTATCCACTGATAAAAAAGGGATTCAAGGCCCGGCAGATCGATGCCGAGCCCCTCATCGCCCACAGCTTTGAGCGGGTAATGCCGGGCAAGGAATATGTGCGGTCGGTCAGGGATTTCTGGCGGGTGTGCAGCGGGATCAACCAGAAGAGCCGGGATCGGGTGACGCGGTTTTTATCTGACGTTCTCAACGTGGAGCAGTATCCGCTGACGGTTCTGGAAAGGCCGCTTGAGAGTGAAACCTGCAAGATCGTGGAAAACTCTTACCGCGCCACCATACTGGCTTTCCTGAACGAGTGGAGCCTTTTTGCGGAGACCAACGGGGTCGACATTATTAAGGTGATCGAGGCCATCAAGGTGCGCCCCACCCACGACAATATTATTTTCCCGGGTCCGGGCATCGGCGGGTATTGTCTTCCCAAGGACGGCGGTTTGGGTCTGTGGGCCTACAAGCATCTCATGGGATTTGAAAATGAGATATTCAAGATTACGCCGGAGGCCATCAACATCAATGATACCCGGGCCCTGCACGCGGCCCAACTGGTCCGCGACGCCCTCAGGAACATGGGCCGTATTGTGGCGGCCTCCCAGATGACCCTCTTAGGCGTTTCTTACCGGGAGGATGTGGGAGACACCCGCTACAGCGGGTCGGAGATCATCATCCGCAAGCTGACGGAGATGGGGGCCGAGGTCAAGGCCCATGATCCCTATGTGGCCCACTGGTGGGAACTGGAAAAGCAAGATTCCTATCCCGCGGTGGGTGCCAGCTGGTCGCGGTTTTTCAGGAATCAGGAACACCTTTCGGAATTCGCCATGACCAGGGATCTCGATGAGGCCCTCAAGGGTTCGGATGCCGTCATATTCGCGGTCCGCCATGCCCCTTATCTGGACCTTGATCCCGAGGCGGTGGTGAAGATGGCCGGGGGCCCCCTGGCCGTTGTGGATTGCTTCGGGATCCTGGATGACGCGCGTATCGAGCAATATTTCGAACTGGGTTGCGAGGTCAAAGGAATGGGGCGGGGGCATATCAACCGAATCAAAGACAGGGTCAGGCGACGAAAGATGGGGAAGGGGTGATGAAGCGGACCGCTTCCTTTTCGAATCAACGAGGGGAAAATGGGTTTTCGGTTTTCAGGTCTCAGGCCCATGATGCGCTCAAAAGTGAATTTTGAAGTTTCAATCGGCAACTGCAATTCATATTGGGAGGGAGCTATGAAAAGAGTACTGGGCTTTTTGCTGGTTTCTTTGTTGATGACCACCCCTGTGTGGGCGGAAACCGTTAAGATCCCGGTGGCTGCGGCATTTACGGGCCAGCTCGCGTCTTTCGGCGAGGGGATCCACAATGGGGCCCTGCTCAAGGCAGAGGAGATCAATAAAAAGGGCGGCATCAACGGCAAGAAGGTGGAGGTGGTTCTGGAGGACGAATTGTGTGATCCCAAGGAGGCCGCCACGGTGGCCACCAAGCTGGCCAACGACCCGGACGTCTCCGTGGTGGTGGGCCATCTGTGCAGTTCTGCGACCCTGGCCGCACTCCCCATTTACCGGGATGCCAAATTGCCGGCCATTTCCCCGGCATCCACCAACGTGAGCATCGGCAAGATGAGCCCGTATTACTTCAGGAATGTGTACAGGGACGATTTTCAGGGTCTCTTTCTGGCCAGATATGCCGATAAGGTCGAGGGCTATAAAAAGGTGGCCATATTTTACGAGGTCAACGATTATTCCATGGGGCTCATGCTCGCCTTCATGAAGGAGGCTGAAAAACTGGGAATAAAGATCCTCGGCACCGAGGCATACACCTCTGATACCACGGATTTCAAGCCTCAACTGACCAAATTCAAGATGATGAAACCCGATGCCATTTTCATCCCCGGATATGCCCCCCAGGGTACCCTGATCATGTCTCAGGCCAAGAGCCTGGGAATGAAAAACGTGGATTTCTTCGGCGCGGACGGGCTCGATGATGACCTCATGCTCAAGAACCCCGATGCGGAAGGCCTCTTTGTCACCACCCCTTTTCTGCCGGACAAGGCGGGTCCACAGGCGGCCGGTTTTATCGCGGCCTATGAGAAGAAGTATGGCAAGGCCCCCAACTGGTTTGCGGCCAACACGTACGACGGGGTGGGGATCGCCGCACAGGCCATCGCAGCGGTAGGACCGGATCGCGTCAAGATACGGGATTACCTCGCCTCTATGAATTCCAAGGAAAAGGCCTACGACGGAGTCGCCGGTAAGACCTATTTTGACAAAAACGGCGACTGCCTCAAAGACGCCTTTGTCAAGAAGATCAAGGGCGGTAAGTGGGTGAGTGCTGAAAAACAGCTTCACTGAAGCGATAGATAAGACATAAAGGGTGGACCCTTCTCCGGTCTGCTCTTTTCTAGGGTCTTGGCGGCGAAGACCGGTGGAAAACCTTCTTTCACAATCCAGCCTCTTTTTGCAGCAACTGGTGAACGGCATCACCCTGGGGGGCGTATACGCCCTGATTGCGGTGGGCTACACCATGGTCTACGGCGTGATCCAGCTGATTAATTTCGCCCACGGCGAAATCTACATGCTGGGGGCCTTTCTGGCCTACACCATGGTGACGGTCTTGGGCATCCCCTTCTTCGGGGCGTTTGTTCTGACCCTTCTGATCTGTGCCGTTTTCGGCATGTTGTTGGATCTGATCGCCTACCGGCCCCTCAGAAATGCGCCGCGCCTGGCGGCCTTGATCACGGCCATCGGCATGTCCATTTTCCTGCAAAACCTGGCCCTGATGATCTGGGGATCCCAAATCAAGTCCTACCCGCGGGAGGTGCTGCCGCCCATTTTTTTCAAACCGGCCCTGACCTTCGGGGATGTCTCCCTTAGCTGGCTGCAGGTCTTTATCGTGTCGATCACCGTTCTGTTCATGATTATTCTCCACCTGATCATTCATAAGACACAGATCGGGACGGCCATGCGCGCCGTGTCCCAGGACAAGACCACCGCAGCCCTCATGAATCGGCGTCAACCGGGTCATTTCGTTTACCTTTGCCATCGGTTCCGGCATGGGGGGAATGGCCGGTATCCTGGTGGGCCTTTACTACAACGCCATCTTCCCCACCATGGGGTATATCGCCGGCATAAAGGCCTTTGCGGCCGCGGTGCTGGGCGGGATCGGGAGTGTGCCGGGCGCCATGCTGGGCGGCGGGGTGCTGGGAATCGCCGAGGTGATGGGGGCCGGATACATCTCTTCGGAATACCGCGACGGCATTTCCTATGCGGTCATGATCGCCGTGATCCTCTTTAAGCCGTCCGGACTCATCGGCCGGCAGATCGGGGAGAAGGTCTGATGAACGGGCCCAAAGAGACCAAGGCGACCCAGGCGATGATCGTAGGGGGTATCCTGCTCGTTCTCTTGCTTCCCTGGCTGCCCTTCGGTTCGTCCACCAATTATATCCTTCGGGTGCTCACCACGGCAACGCTGTACATGATCCTGGCACTGGGGCTGAACATCGTTCCCGGTTTCACCGGGCTGTTGGATCTGGGATATGTGGGGTTTTATGGGATCGGCGCCTATACCTCGGGCCTCCTGGCCATCCATTATGATCTGAGCCTCTGGGTGATCCTTCCGCTGGCCGCCTTAAACGGAGCCATATGGGGGATTTTATTGGGCGCGCCGACCCTGCGCCTCACCGGCGACTACTTCGCCATCGTCACCTTCGGCTTTTCCGAACTGGTGGTGCTTGTTATCCGCAACGAACTCTGGTTGACCCGCGGACCCATGGGGCTTCCCGGCATCTCGCCCCCGTCCATCTTCGGACATGTGCTGACCCGTGGTTGGGAGTTTTTTTATCTCGTGCTGTTCCTGTTGGCCGTGGTCCTGGTGGTGGTCAGACGCCTGGAAGACTCCCGGCTGGGCCGGGCCTGGTTTGCCATCCGGGAGGACGAAATTGCGGCCCAGTGCTGCGGGGTGAATCTGATCCGGTATAAGGTGACGGCCTTTGCCATCAGTGCCTCCATCGGGGCCATGGGGGGCGCCTTTTATGCCAAGTGGTTCAAATTCATTCACCCGGACATGTTTAAGTTCTGGGAATCCATCCTCATCCTCTGTCTGATTGTCTTCGGCGGGATGGGGAGCATCTGGGGGACCATGCTGGGGGCACTGGTCCTCATTCCGCTGACCGAAGTCCTCCGGGCGGTACTCCCTCAGAGTCTCTTCAGTGCGCGATTTCTCATTTACGGCGTGATCCTGGTGCTCATGATGCGCTGGCGGCCCGAGGGGCTGATTCCCTTTGAAAGTGCACAGGCCCGAAAAGCCAGACAGACCCGGAAGCGGCTGTCCGCTTCCATGCTCGAGGAATAGTCCGCCATGGATATCGTCCTTCAGGTGAAAGCGCTTTCCAAATCCTTTGGCGGACTGGTCGCCTTGCGGGGGGTGGACCTGAGGGCGGAGGCAGGGCAGATCGTCGGGCTCATCGGCCCCAATGGCGCGGGAAAGACCACGCTGTTCAACTGCCTCACGGCCCTGACCCATCCCTCGAGCGGTCAGATCGAATTTTTGGGAAAGCCCATCGTGCCCCAGGTGTCCGAGGGAGGCGTGCGGCTTTTACGTTTGAGCGCCCTCTTCTTTTTTATTCTGGGGTGGGTGTGGCTCATGCTCTTTTATTCAAAATTTCTGCCCGAAACCTTTTTCAAGGTGGAATTGACCCTATTGGGCGTTTTCATTTTTGTGATGCGATGCCTCACGGCACGGGTGCTGGTCGCCTTCAAGATATGGGCATGGTCCCTCGCCTTCGTATTCCTCATTTCAGACGTCGTGATGGGATATTGGGGCATATGGCAAACGGGCGGGGAATTGTTCCTTATCGGAACCGCCGTGCCGCTCAAATATATTGCCGTCCCCTGGGGAATAGTGGCCATTCCGTTCAGCCTTTTCTTCATGGGGCTGTTGATGTCCCGAAAGGTGCGGCAACTGTACGGCTTTCGATTGAGCCCCGACGCCCTCTGTCGACTGGGAATGGGACGAACCTTCCAGAACATCCGCCTGTTTTTCAATCACAGTGTTCTGGACAATGTCAAGATCGGGTTTCATACGCATTTGCCCTCGGGGTTGTTGAGAACCATTTTAAAGAGCCGTGCCCAACGGGAAGAGGAGCAACTGGCGGAACAGGCGGCGCTCGAGTCCCTCCGATTTGTGGTCTCGAGCACCGGGCGTTTGATTTGGCCGGGGCCCTGGCATACGGGGAGCAGAGACAGCTGGAGATCGCGAGGGCCCTGGTGGCCCAGCCGGATTTACTCCTGCTGGACGAACCGGCGGCCGGTATGAACCCCCAGGAGTCGGGCCGATTGATCGATTTGATTCTGAGGATCCGGGAAAGGGGAACCACCGTTCTGATCATCGAGCACGACATGAAGGTGATGATGAACCTGGCGGACAATATTTTCGTGCTGGACTATGGAGAGATGATCGCGGAAGGGAGTCCCGATGACATCAGGGATAACCCTCGCGTCATCGAGGCCTATCTGGGCGGGGGGCCGTCCACATGCTGACGCTTAGCGATATCTACTGCCATTACCGCAAAATCGAGGCCATCAGCGGACTGTCCCTCTCGGTTCACGAAAAGAGCATCTGCTGTCTGATCGGTGCGAACGGTGCGGGGAAATCCACTACGCTGATGGCCGTCAGCGGTATCAAGCGCATTACCTCCGGCGAGATTTTGTTTCAAGGGCATCCGATTCACCGACTGTCTCCTGAGGCCGTGGTGAAATCCGGCATTGTCCAGGTCCCCGAGGGGAGGCGCATATTTCCGGATCTGACCGTGAGGGAAAACCTGAATCTGGGGGCTTACCTGAGACGGGACAAGACGGGCGTACGAGACTCCATGTCCCGGGCATACGACCTCTTCCCGGTCCTCAAGGAGCGGCATGGTCAGATGGGCGGGACCCTCTCCGGCGGTGAGCAGCAGATGCTCGCCATTGCCCGCGCCCTGATGGGAACGCCCCGTATGCTGTTGCTGGATGAGCCTTCCCTAGGCCTGGCCCCCCTTGTGGTGGAGCGGATCATGGACATCATTCGAACCATCCGGGAGGATGACGGGCTGACCATTCTCCTCGTGGAGCAAAATGCCCAGGCCGCCCTCGAGTTGAGCGATTACGGGTACGTCATAGAGACGGGCGAGGTCGTACTCGAGGACAAGGCCTGTGATCTACTGGAAAATCCTAAAGTAAAAGAGGCCTACCTCGGTTGACGGGGTTTTGATCGACCCTTGCATTCCCTCAAGGCTTGCGCATGGGTCTTGGAAATTCTTCCGAATACCGCACTTTCGACGACGCCGTCCCTTGAAAGGAAAATGCATGAGCCGTGAAGGAACCCCGGCAAGGGTATATCGACTCAACAGGGTGCTTTTTGTCTTTGCCCTGGCTGTTCTCACGGTGTTTCCCGGGATACCCGAGCCATGCCGGGCAGAGAACCGTGCACTGGAGCAACTCCTGGAGCTGCTTGAGCAAAAGGGTGCGGTGAGCGCACAGGAAGCCGCGGCCATTCGCAAGACCATGGAAGCGGATCGCAAGCGGATGGCGGAAAAAGAGGCGGAGATCGAAAAGAAACGACGGCGACTTCAAGTGCGTGAAAAGGCCCTGAAGAAAAGGGAAGAGGCCCTGGCTAAGAAAGAAAGCGCCCTCCAAAAGAAAGGCGAAGGGCCGGATAGAAAAAAGCAAGAAAAAGGAATCGCCCCACCTGAACTCGCCGCCAAAAAGCCGGAAAAAAAGAAGGTGGTTAAGAAGGACGAAGACATTCCCTTAAAAGCAACCTTTGACAATGGATTCCGGCTTTCTTCCAGGGATGATGATCGTTTTGCCATGCACATCGGCGGGCTTTTGCAGGGCGATTACCGTCATTATGATTATGATTCCCAACAGGACCCGGAAAAGGACAAGTTTAACCTCCGTCGTGTGCGCCTTCTTCTTGAGGGGCATATCCTGAAGTGGTTCAACTATAAGTTTCAATATCAATTTCAGGGGGCCGGGAGTCGTAACCTTTTGGATGCCTACTTGGATACGCCCCTGGCATCGTTCGTGTCCTTCCGGTTCGGTCAATACAAGGAGCCTTTCAGCCTGGAACAGGTGACGACGAACAAGGATATCCCGTTCGCCGAGCGGTCCATGGGCTACTACCTGACGCCCGGTCGGGATGTGGGCCTCATGGCGCATTCGGCCCTGTGGCACGACCGCATCTTGTATCAGGTGGGGGTGTTTAACGGCGACGGTACGGACGATAGCCTTGACAGTGACTCGGATTTTCCCGAAATCACCGGCCGGCTGGTGTTTGCTCCGTTCAAAAACCACGGGCTCCCGGTGGTCGATTCACTGCAGTTTGGGGGCTCCTTCACGTATGCCAATGCGAATCAAAACAGTGTGGACATACATGCCAAGACCGCCGGGCTGACCCCCTTTTTTAACGTCAATTCGTCTACCATGCCGAACGCCGTCCGGGATGTGAGTTCCAGGACCCGCTACGGGGCGGAATTGGCCTGGACCTATGGGCCGGTGCTGGTATGGGGGGAGTACGTCAACCTGCGGTATTCGGACGTTAAGACAACTGCCAACGCATTCGATATCAACACCGAAGACACCTATGGGCGCTGCTTTG
>JARRPY010000233.1:0-8203 GCA_037382425.1 Deltaproteobacteria bacterium | reverse complement strand
TTTTTCAAACTCCCTATAAATCCTTAAGGGAAAAATAATCCCAAAAAACGGTAGGATATATACAGCAGCTAAAGTAGGTTCTATGGGTGTGAAAAATTCCGAGGCAAAGACGATGACCAGGACATTGTTCATGTTGGCAAATCCGATCACCGAGGCCAACCGATCTTCGAGGGGCGCCTTGTACATCACCAGAATGCCGAGGATGAAATAGATGACGGCAAGAACAACGGCGACCACGGTGATGTGTAGAATAGTGGCCGGATTCTGGCGGAAAAAGAGGCTGTATTTGGAAAACACCCCGAAATTGACAATGGAAAAGATGCCCAGCGAGATGTAAAACCCTGCCTGCTGAAGCCGCTGAAGGACCCCCGGGATCACCCGCCTGGACACCTCCACCAAAAAGGCGGGAATAAACACCACCATAAAAAGCACCCTGATCATGGCCATTAGGGAGATGTGGATCTCCCGTTCCAGGAGGATTTTGATGAGTGCGGGCAGGCTAAAGGGCACCACGAGCGAGGAGATGACCACCAACACCAGGACCAGCGGTCCGTTCGCACCCACCAGGGTGGAGATAAAGGGGGCCACGACACCGGTGGAGATGCCGGTCACCAGCAGAGCTGCGAGCGCATATTGGGGATAGAACGCCTTGAAGAGAAAATAGACCCCCACGGGGAGAATGAGTATTTTCAAGACCGAGAGCCAGAGGACGGTCCGCCAGCTCCTTTGAATGACCTCCCAGACCGAACGGATGTCTATGGAGAGGAAACTCAGGAAAAGAAGAAACATCATGGCATAGACCGGGTAGGGTTGAAACACGGCGGTGGCATCGGGAAAGTAGATGCCCGTGAACATGGAAGAGAAGACAACCGCGACCAGGATTAAATCGTTTCTACGGAACATTCGTTTTATCCCAATATAAGAGGTAAAATTGACGCGGATCCGCATGCGTCAGTTCCCCCACAGGTGTTTTAAAATACTGCGACTCGGTTTCCAGCCATTATGGGGAATCGCCACTATTATTCAAGTCGGATGCGCGGCGTTTTTCCGCTATGTCTTCGATGTATCGAGAAAAGTCCGGGTAATGGGTCAGTACCTCTCTGAAGGTATCCTTGTCCAGGGTATACAGATCGCAATAGTCCATGGCGCGCACACTGGCCGAGCGCGGCTGGCTGAACAGGAGTGCCATTTCACCGAACAAATCGCCATCCTTCAGGGTGGCCAGAATCGTCTTCCCGTCGGGAGAAATCACCTCCACCGTACCGCGACTGATGAAATACATGTGCCGGCCGATTTCCCCTGCACGGAAGATGTATGTGCCGGGCGTGAAAATGACCGGTCGCAGTTGGAACGAGATGTCCCGTATCAACTCAAGGCTCCCTCCCTTTAAAAAGGGCACTTTTTCTATGAATTCCCGCTTGAGAAGGAGAGACACCTCTGCCTGAAGGCTGGGCGGCAGGCCGCTGAGGATGGCGGATTCATCGTATCCCATCCGGTGTTCCCACAGATAAGAGTAGTAATCGTAGATGCGACGCTGAAGGACGGGCGGAATATGGCGGTATTTTAGAAAGGTCGCCAGTTTTTGCATATTGGCCAGATAGTGGGCTCTGGCCATGTCGATATTGGCCAGCATGTTGGCCAGATTTCCAATGACGTAGCCGTAGACACCGACCCCCAGGACCATGACGACCATGGTATAGACCATCTGCAAGTTCGTTTTGGGCGTGATGTCTCCGTAACCCACCGTGGTCAGGGTGGTAATGCACCAGTAAAGGGCTTTGAGATATTGGTCCCAGTGGCTGCCCTGTCCCAGGGGTGTGTGGAGCCACAGCCATCCGCAGGACAGCCAGTGGGCGGTCAGGACAAGCCAGAACGAAAAGGTGGCCAGCCGCAAAAGGGTACTGTGGTGAATTTGTCGTCTTCTTCTCTGGTAGAGGAACTGCCATACCCGGGCCAGTTTCAAAATTCGCAGGGCCTGGAGGACAGGGATGCCGAAAATGGGGGCGAAGGGTATGGCAGGGATTAAATCGATGATAAACCAGCTCTTCAGATACCGGCTGAGTCTTGTCCGATTGTCGGTAAATACCTCTCCCTTAGGAGAGCGAGGTCCCAGAATGTGAACGAAAATATCCAGCAAGAATATAAAGCCGATCACCCAGTAATGTGCGTGGAGATAAATTGCGCTTTCTTTCAGCTCAAACACCAGGCGCACCGGTATGGCAAGCGCGGCTGACGTGGCGCTGATCATGACCAGAATATTCCAAAGCCTAAGAAACATGAGAATCCTCCCTTAAAAGGAAGTCAGTTGTCTCCCCGCTCTGAGGGCGAGCTCGAAGAGGGGGGAAGGAAGGACACCCAACAGGACGATGGCTACGGCCAGTAGCCAACCCAACAGGCGGGTGGCAAAGGAAAGACCGATGCCCTCCACGGGTGCCGCCTGAGGCGGCCGGGTATAGGCGTGACGGACGAGGTTGAGGTAGTAGTAAAGCGCGATGGCCATATTTCCCGCCGCAATGAACACCAGCCAGTCGTATCCATGGTTCCACAGAGCGGTCAATAGAAACAGCTTTCCCATGAAACCGGCGGTAGGCGGGAACCCTGCCAGGCCGAGCGCGCCCACCAACAAGATGAGGGCCAGCGTCGGGGCGCGGGTATGGAGACCATCCAGGTCGTCCAGGTCGAGATTCCGCCCGTCAGACGAGACACCCGAAATGACCCAGAAACAGGCAAAGTTCATCAACACATAGACGAATGCGTAAAAGGCGGCTGCGGCCAGACCTTGGGCCGTTCCCGCCACCAGACCCATCATGATGTATCCCGCATGCGCAACAGTGGAATACCCGAGGAGGCGTTTAATATCCGTTTGGGCCAGGGCCGCGAGATTTCCGTAGGTCATGGATACGGCCGCCAGACACGCCAGGATGGTGTCGATTTCAGAACCGGGCCGGAGCGTGGCGGCAATGCGGATGAGCACCACGGCGGCGCCCAGTTTGGGCAGGGTGGCCAAAAAGGCTGCGGTTTCGTTACTGGTGCCCTCGTAGACATCCGGGGCCCACACCTGAAATGGAAAAAGGGCCAATTTAAACAAAAGGGCGCAGAGAAAAAGCGTCATCCCGGTCACGGCCATGGGGGATACGGCCCAGTTCCATGAGGCATGAACCATCGACTCGAGATAGGTGGTGTGTTGAGTGGCCAGGATGTAGGAGAGACCGAACAAACCGATGGCCGTCGCGGCAGCACTGAAGAACACATACCGGATGGCTGCCCCTGCCGCCTTTCTTTCTTCATTGCGAACCGGAATCATGGGAAGGAGACTGAATGTGGCCAGTTCCATGGCGAGAAAGACGCTGATGAGTTCAACGGTGGAAGCAAGCAGCATTAGGCCCCACGCAGACAGGGTCATGAAGAGGAGGTATTCCGTGCGTTTTTCTTGCTTTAAGGTGGGCTGTTTGGCTGCGATGATCACGGAAACTGTCAGGCCGATGCTCACCGCCAGCTTGAAAAACTGAGACAGGGCATCCATGCGATAGGCGCCGGAACAGATCAGCCCCTTCGTGTTGACAGAAAAAAAGGCGATAAGCATGCCCGCTCCCGAAGCCCAGGGGAGCCATTTCTCGGGCCCGGGCAACAGGTATTTGCGGAGTATGCCCTGGAGGAACAGCGCCACAATCAGGATCAGCAGGTAGAGTTCAGGGAAGACCCATTGTACACTGAATGTCATGGTGTACGGCCCTCCGACTGATGAGAGCCAATCTCTAAAGGAGAAAGGATTATATCCCGCAGAGACGCAGAGGCGCAGCGGGTGTTACGAAAAGAGCCGGGATCCTTTGTCTGCTGAAGTTCCGTAAGTGTTCCATGAATCGAGGTATGATCCGATGCATAAAAGGCGTTAATGTATGATTTTCTCAGCGTCTCCGCGTCTCTGCGCGAAAAGAAAGAGGTTTGAGGAGATGAGGAGTGCCTTATGTGCTCTAAAGTCTGCTTCACAGGACGATCTATGATCTCTAAGCATTTCCCCGGCGCGAGACCCATATAGATGATCAGCAATGCCATGGGGAGCAGACAAGCCCACTCCCTGATCATCAAATCCCTTAATTTCTCAACGGGGTTGGCGCCGCCCCAGGCCATGTGTTGCGTGATGCGAAGGCAGTAGGCGGCGGCGATGAGTGCGCCGGGCACCATGAGAAAGCCGATCCACAGGCTCCGTTTGAAGGCCCCGGTAAAGATGAGAAACTCGCCCACGAAGGTGTTGGTCCCCGGAAATGCAAACCCTGAAAAAGCGGCCAATCCCCAGAATCCCATAAATGCGGGAATGATTTTTCCCAACCCCATGTTGTGGGAGAGCTCGTAGCTGTGGGTACGGGCATGGAGTATGCCCGCCAGCATGAAGAGCATTCCCGACGTGACGCCATGATTCACCATCTGGAGTACGGCGCCCTGGGTCCCCTGAGAATTAAAGAGGAAGATGCCCAGGGTCACGAATCCCATGTGGGCCACGGACGCATAGGCGATGAGTTTTTTGATATGGGATTGCCCCAGGGCCATGAGACCGCCATACAAAATGGAAGCGATGGATAGGGCGATCATCAAGGGGGCGAATGTGACGGAGGCGTCCGGCGTGAGGGGAAGGGCGAATCGCAGAAATCCATAAGCTCCCATCTTGGCCAGCACACATGAGAGGAGGATGCTCCCGGCGGTGGGGGCCTGTGAATAGGCGCCCGGGAGCCACGTGTGAAATGGAAACATGGGAACCTTTACGGCAAAGGCAAGAGCCATGACGAGAAAGGTCCAGCGCTGAAAGGGTAAGGAGAAATGCCGGGTCATCAGTTCAGGTATGGAAAATGTCCCGCAGCCGATGCCGAACGCAATAACCGCCACCAGGAGGAGGACGCTCCCGGCCAGGGTGTAAAGGATAAACCGGAGCGATGCGTGATCCCGGTCCGATCCGCCCCATATGGCGATGATGAGATACATGGGGATCAGTACGGCCTCCCAAAAGAGATAAAAGAGGAGAAAGTCGGGCGGTACCGCTTGTGTCAAACCGGAGCAAAGGGAGGGCCAGCACCACTTGGAGGATAAAGATCCCGAAGGTATAAATCCGGACAGTCCGGTCCTTTCTTATGAAAAAGATCCCCACTCCCGCGAGGATGGGAAATAAGATCAGAATGGTCAGGATCGGATAGGGCATAAATCTATAACCAAAACCAAAACAGCGCGAAGATGGCCAGAGCCAGGAGAAACATCCAGGCCACTTGATCCTGGAATCCGGTTTGCTGAAACCGTTCGGTTCCCCTGCCCAGGCGCCGCACATCCCGGGCTGTACGATCAACAACCGCGTCGATTCCTTTCTTGTCAACCCATGCCATGCTGCGGGCCATACCCATGAGACCGCGAATCCCTACCACCCGGTAAAGCCGAGAGCATCCGTTGTCGAGCCATGCAAGGGGTCGCGCCATGCCATGGTGTACCATATTACCGGCCAGGCCATATATTCCCTCCACGTCGTTAGAGCGCCATTGGCGCAGTTCGAGAAAGGTTCTCAACACCAGGAAGATGAGGATGGCGAGACCGAACAGGATCAGCACCCCTGCCACATGCCACAGGGTGTAGGCCCTATAGGCCATGGGAAGGGGAAGATGATGGTACAGGACCTGGGGAAAGATGCCCAGGATCAGTGAGACCATGGCGGCTTTTCCGAGGGCAATGGGCATGTTGATGGGCACGGCAGCGTGGTGGACCTTTTGTTTTTGATCCGATGATGTCCTTAACAACAGCATGGGAATCCGGACGCCTGTTATTACCACCGTGCCCAATAAGGCCAGGCCGAGGCAGAAAGCCACCAGCCACCTGCCCGTATCCATGGCCCCCTGAATGATCATGGGCGTGCTCACAAATCCGCCGAGTAAGGGTATGCATGATATGGAGAATGCCCCGAACATGAAGCCGGTCACGATCAGGGGATATCGGCGGCCCAAGCCCTTGAATCCGTCCAGCGAGTCTTTGCCCGATGCGGTGATGAGTGCGCCCACGGCCATGAAGAGGAGGCCGTTATAAAACATATGGGTATAGGCATGGGCCACGGCGCCGTTAATGGAGAGCCGCGTGCCCATACCGATGCCGGTCACCATGAATCCGATCTGAGAGACGAGGAGATATGCAAGGATTCGTGACCCGGAGCGTTGAAAGAGGGCGTATCCCATTCCCCAGAGGGCCGAAGCGGTCCCCAGAATGACGAGGATCTCGTGACCGGCAAAACACCTGGCCAGGGCGTACACCGCCGTGTGCGTACTATAAGATGCGAGAAAAAGCATGCCGGGGATGGTGGCCTCCGGATAGGCCTCCGTGAGCCACGCATGAACCGGGACCACGGCCGCACCGAAGCAGAACCCGATCAGGATCAGCCAGTCGCATGGTTTGATGCGTGCGGGATCTATGGCCTGAAGTGCGAAGGTTCCCGTGGTTTGATCCTTTAACAGGATCCCGGCCAGGAGGAGGATGCTGCCGAAAATGAGGAAAAGGAGGTATCGAAATCCAATTGATGCGGATCGAGACGAGTGGTTCAGCCAGATCAGAAAGGTTGATGAGACGGTCATGAGCTGCCAGAAGATAAAGAATGTCCAGTAATCACCGGCCAGGATACAGCCGAATGCACCGGCCATGTAAAAATTTGATGCCATGTGATGGCCGCGGTCCTTTCGGTGAAAAGCGAACATGACGCAAATAAGGGATTGAATGGCAAAGAGATTGACAAAGAGAATGGAGAGGTGATCCACCTTGCCCAACACGAGTGCCTGTCCCAGGTAGGGGAGGGTCCAGTATCCGCCGTAGTGCATCCCGAAGGAGATGACGATAGCCGCTGAAGGGGGAATAAAATTGAGCCATCGCCAGACCCTTCTTCCCAAAAAGGAAACCAGCAGTGCCGCAGCGATAAACAGGATTGAGGGGTGTAGGAAAAGTGGCATAAGGCGCATGTAAGGTTTCGGGTTTCAGGTTTTCCCGCCTGATCTCGGGCGGGATCTTCGACAGGTTTTAGGGTAACAGGTCATATGTTGTGTCGCCGGTCCAAACACTAAAAGTGTGTAAACATATCCGCAAATCCCACAAAGGTCTGGGGATGGAACCCCAGCAGTATTGAAATGAGAGCGGTCAGAACGAGCGGAATCAACATGGCCAAAGGGGCCTCTTTATAGGATGTGAGGTCCATGCCCCCGGCGGGCGGGAGGAAGAAGGCTTTATAGACCACGGGTCCCAGATAGGCCAGGTTCAACAGGGCGGATATGAGGATGACGAACATCAGTCCGGTCATGGCCGCGTCCGCCGCACCGGTGGCCATATAAAACTTACTCACAAACCCCGATACCGGAGGAAGCCCTACAAAAGAAAGCGTGGCCAGGGCAAAAGCCCCGAAGGTCCACGGCATTCGCCTCCCCAGTCCGTGCATATGGCTGATTTGGGCGATGAGGGCCGCCGCAATCACCGTGAATGCGGTCACATAGGCCGTTGGAAGGCCGAGCCCGAGGTGCTGCATGGTTTCGAGGCCAAAGCAGGAGAGGATGATTCGACAGACGGAAAACACCCCTGCCTTGACCACGGCCACGGCGTGGAGGAGTGCGGAAACCGGTGTGGGCGCCACCATGGCCGAAGGGAGCCAGTTGTGAAGGGGCATGATGGCCGACTTGGCGAGTCCCGCCAGGTAGAGGGCGTAGGTCAGGGTCACCAGAGTGGGGTTTGCATCGGGTGGGAATATTCCCTGGCGGATATCTCCGAGGTGAAAGTCGAGTGTACCGCAAAGCACATAGGTGAGCACCAGCGCGGGGAGAAAATAGAGTTTGGAGCTCCCCATGAGATAGACCAGATATTTGCGACCGCTGGCATACCCCTCGTAGTCCTGGTGATGAGCCACAAGCGGATACGTGAAGAGCGTGATGATCTCGTAGAATAAATAAAGGGTGAAGATGTTCCCGGAAAAGGCCACTCCCTGGGCCCCGAAGATGGCCACGGCAAAACAGATATAATACCGGGTCTGGGCATGTTCCTTCAGCCCGCGCATGTAACCGATGTTGTAGCTGGTGGCGAAGATCCACAAAAACGAGGATACCAGGGCAAAGATAAGGCTGAGGCCGTCTGCGCAAAATGAGACCGTGACCCCAGGCAGAAGCGTGAAGAGCGTCGTCTCATAGATGGTCCCCTCTAAAATGGGCGG
>JARRPY010000232.1:0-5245 GCA_037382425.1 Deltaproteobacteria bacterium | reverse complement strand
AGGGCGCCCGCATCAAAAAGCCTATCCATCAAAAACCCGAGCCATTCCGGACTGACATCGTCCAGGTTGGTCTCGAGGACAACCACCGTATCCGTCTCTTCCCCGGTTTGGGCCTCCCCGATAAGTAGTCGCAACAGATTGGGCCTGTCGGGCAATTCCTTGCTGCCGACGCCGTAGCCGACCGTCTGTATTCTCATGGGGGGCATGGGGCCAAAGCCATGGGCCAATCCCCTGACCAGTGCAGCACCTGTAGGCGTGACGGTTTCATGCCCGACACCGGCATCGTGAATGGGCACCCCCTTCAATAGGGCAACCGTGGCGGGGGCAGGCAGCGGAATGGTCCCATGGGCGCTGGTCGTAAACCCGGAACCCAACGGGAGGGATGATACATGGAGATGCTTCAGGCCCAGTTGCTCGACACCGTAAAGGGTGCCCACAATATCGAGGATGGAATCCACTGCGCCCACCTCATGAAAATGGACCGCTTCGGGGGGGATGCCGTGGATCTCCCCTTCCACCCGGGCGAGCATGTCGAATATCTCAATGCCTTTTGTCTTTACGAAGTCGCTCAGGGCGCCTCGGGCAATAATGGCCTGGATATCTTTTATTCCCCTGTGTTCATGAGCGCCTTGGTGGACACGGATCGATACCTGTGTACCGTAGATATGGTGCCGTTCCGCCCGCCGGGCACTCACATCATATCCCGACAGGGGAAGGGTCTCGAAACACGCCTTCAGGTCATCCAGCGGGAGGCCCCCGTCCAGAAGCACACCCAAGAACATGTCCCCACTGACACCGGAGAAGCAATCAAGGTAGGCAATTTTCATATCGAATGTCGATGCACGGGTTCAGGGGGACGCGTCCGTAACTACAATACCTCGGCAATTAACTCCGAGATGTCTTTTATGACGATTTCGTCTTCCTTATTTGTGGTCTTCCGGCTGTCTTCCAGCATGGAGATGCAATAGGGACAGGCCGTGGCCAGTATTTGCGCCCCGGTATCGCAGGCCTCGTGTATCCTCAAATCAGAGAACCGCCATTCCGGTTTGGTCTCCATCCACAGTCTTCCCCCACCCGCTCCACAGCAGAGGCTCTCGTGTCTGATCCGCTTCATCTCAACCAGGTTGTCGCCGGTCGCCGCCGAAATCAGCTCGCGGGGAGCGTCATAGACCTCACTGTGCCGCCCCAGGTAGCAGGGGTCGTGGTAGGTCACCTTCTGATCCAGGGTGCCGGAGAGTTTCAGGGTTCCCGATTTCAAAAGCCCGGACAAGAGCTGGGTGTAGTGGACCACTTCGAATTCCCCGCCCAGCTCAGGATACTCATTGGTAAAGGTATAATAGCAGTGGGGGGAGGTGGTGATAATCTTTTTAACGCCCTTATCCCCGTAAAGCGTGATGTTCTTCTGGGCCGTATTCATGAACAGCTCTTCGTCTCCCATCTTCCGCACGGATTCGGCGCAGCAGTTTTCTTCTTCACCGATGACCCCGAAGCTCACCCCCGCAGCCGTGAGCACCTTGACCATGGCCTTGGCGATCTTCTGACTCCGGGCATCATAGGCCGACGTACAACAGACGAACAGGAGGTATTCGGTCCCTTCCTCGAACAGGGGCACATCCAAACCCTCCATCCAGGCGGTCCGTTTTTCTCTCGGTTCAGACCAGGGATTTCCATTGCTGTGGACACTCCCGGTAGCCGTTCTCAAGACACCGGGGATGGCCCCGGTCTCGGCGATCATGGACCGCATGGCCCGGACCACGTCGATAATGGTCACGCCTCTGGGGCACTTGAGGACGCACTTGTTGCAAGTGGTACATCCATAGAGGATATCATCGGACTCATACCCTTCGACACCCAACTGGGCCATCCTGATCAAACGTCTCACATTAAACGGACCGTCCACAATCCGCCAGGGGCACGAGCCGGCACACATTCCGCACTGCATGCACAGGTTCAACTTTTCCGCACCCATGGCCACAAGGGCTTCATTTACTTCATAAAATGGGGTTACTGGTTCCATAGAATATTGCTCCTTTCAATAGATGACATGCTTTATGAGCACCCAAATTGCGGATGAACAAAAAAAGTGCAAATTTTTAACAAATGCGTCGGTTGATGTCAACCGAGGAATGCACGGACAACTCATGTACGCGCCTTGACAAGGGCCCCTAGGAGGCTTAATTTTCATATGTTTAGATTAAAAAGCTTTAGGTTCGCCTAAAAATCTTCCCATGGAGGAATGAATGATATGCAATTCGATAAGTTTACCCTGAAAGCGCAGGAAATGGTACAGGCATCCCAGCAACTGGCGGAGCGCTTTTCCAATCAGCAGATAGAGCCGGAGCACCTGATTAAAGCCATTTTGGACCAAAAAGAAGGCGTGATCCCACCCCTGTTGGGGAAAATCGGTGCGGATCAAAATCAACTCAACAAGGCATTCGAAACCGCGCTGGACAAACTGCCTAAGATCTCAGGCGGCGGATACGGGCAGGCCTATCTTTCACCGCGATCCAAGACCGTACTGGATAAGGCCTTTTCGGAGGCGGAGCAGTTCAAAGACCAGTTTGTTTCTCTCGAACACATTTTGCTGGCCGCCACAGAGGAAAAAGGAGGGCAAGCCGCTGGCATTTTGGCATCTGCCGGGGTGACCCGGGAGTCCATTTTAAAAGCCCTGGTGGATATCCGCGGAGGACAGCGGATCACGGATCAGAACCCTGAAGATAAATACCAGGCCTTGGAGCGGTTCAGCAGGGACCTGACCGCCGTGGCGGCCAAGGATGACCTGGACCCGGTGATCGGTCGCGATGACGAAATCCGGCGGATCGTGCAAGTCCTCTCCAGACGAACCAAGAACAATCCCGTATTGATCGGAGAACCGGGCGTGGGAAAGACCGCCATCGTGGAAGGGCTTGCCCAACGAATTGTTGCGGGAGATGTTCCCGAGACGCTCAAGGACAAGCGCGTGGTGGCACTGGACATGGGAGCGCTGATTGCCGGTGCCAAGTACCGCGGCGAATTCGAGGATCGGCTGAAGGCCGTGTTGAAGGAAGTGACCGATGCGCAGGGTCAGATCATCCTGTTCATCGATGAAATGCATACCCTGGTGGGGGCCGGCGCGGCAGAAGGTGCGGTGGATGCGTCCAACATGCTTAAACCCGCATTGGCCCGGGGTGAGTTGCGGTGTGTGGGGGCCACGACCATCAAGGAATACCGCAAATACATCGAAAAAGACGCGGCCTTTGAACGACGGTTCCAGCCGGTGATGGTGGAAGAGCCCACGGTTGAGGACACCATCTCCATCCTGCGGGGACTGAAAGAGAAATACGAGGTCCATCACGGGGTGCGAATCAAGGATTCGGCCCTGGTGGCCGCCGCCACCCTTTCCAACCGCTACATCACGGACCGGTTCCTGCCGGATAAGGCCATCGATCTCATCGATGAAGCCACCTCCCGCCTGAGGATCGAAATCGACAGCCTGCCAGCCGAGATCGACGACATTCAACGACGAATCACTCAGCTGGAGATCGAACAAGAGGCGCTCAAAAAGGAAAAGGACGAGGGGTCCAAGACACGTCTCGGCAAAATCAAGGAGGAGTTGAAGGCCCTCAAATCCCAGACCGATGAGATGATCGGACACTGGAAAAAGGAGAAGGAGGCCATCAGTAAGATCCAGGGGATCAAGGGAAAACTGGAATCCACCCGTTCCGAGGCCCAGATCGCGGAACGCGAAGGGAACCTGGCCAAAGCCGCCGAACTCAAATACGGGACCCTGATCGAACTGGAGAAGACCCTCGAGGAGGAAAACAGAAAGCTCGAGGAACTCCAGACCGGCCAGAAGATGCTGAAAGAGGAAGTGGACAGTGAAGACATCGCCGAGGTGGTCTCAAAATGGACCGGCATTCCCGTATCCACCATGATGGAGGGGGAGAAGGAAAAACTCCTCAAAATGGAGGAGCGATTGTCCCAGCGGGTGGTGGGACAGGATCAGGCCATCGACGCCGTGGCCAACGCGGTTCGCCGCGCGCGTTCGGGCATCCAGGACCCCAACCGCCCCATCGGCTCCTTCATCTTCATGGGACCCACGGGCGTGGGCAAGACCGAACTGGCCCGGGCCCTGGCCCAGTTCCTCTTTGATGATGAGCAATACATGGTGCGGGTGGACATGTCCGAGTACATGGAAAAACATTCGGTGGCCCGCCTCATCGGTGCACCCCCGGGATATGTGGGATATGAAGAAGGGGGGTATCTCACCGAGGCCATCCGGCGACACCCCTATTCGGTGGTCCTGTTCGATGAGATTGAAAAGGCCCACCCCGATGTGTTCAACGCCCTGCTTCAGATTTTGGACGACGGGCGCATGACCGACGGAAAGGGCCGGACCGTGGACTTCAAAAACACGGTCCTCATCATGACCTCCAACGTAGGGAGCCAGTTCATCCAGGAGGCCAGAGGGGAAAACCGCGGGGAGATGGAAAAGGCGGTCATGGATACCTTGCGGGCCACTTTCAAGCCCGAGTTCTTGAACCGCATCGATGAAATCATCATCTTCAATTCCCTGGGCCAGGAGGAAATCAAGCAGATTGTGGGGATCCAGATAGACCTCTTAGCCAAGCGACTCGAGGACAGCAAGATCACGCTGGATTTGACCGACAATGCCAAGGAATTCCTGGCCAATACCGGCTTCGATCCGGTCTATGGCGCGAGGCCCCTCAGACGGGCCATACAGCACTACATCCAGGACCCGCTGGCCGTCAAGATTCTGGACGGTAGCGTCAAGGAAGGGGACCACGTGAAGATCGATGTAAGAGACGGTGAGGTGAGCATGGAGGCCGTGTCCGGTTAGAAACCCGGCTCCTGATCCTGCATACTTTTTAGGGTCGGGCATTCACCTACCATAATCCCCCTCGGATTTCGGGTGTCAGCGTTAGCGACCGATTTAACCTGGCACCCGATTTTTTTGACCACCCACTGATAATGGTGTGAAAACTTTCTGGCGTTATTTGGGTTAATCGAACCCACCTCTTGCGCGACAAAACCCGACTCAGGCAGATCAATCTTTCTGGCCAGTTACGGTTCAGGGCAAATTTCCCTGGCCCACAAATGATGTTGACTTTGCCCGATAATGGTGTAAAGTATGATTATCATATTTTAGTCGAAAGGGTATGAACATGGAAAAGCGTATATCTGCAACCCGTGCTGTAAGGGATTTCTCCGAGGTATTGAATACCATAAAATATAAGAACGTCCA
>JARRPY010000231.1:0-6164 GCA_037382425.1 Deltaproteobacteria bacterium | reverse complement strand
GCCGGACGACACACTGGGCGTGATCGCATCTTTCAGAGATGTCACCGAATTGATCGGCCTAAGAATAGAGGCGGGCGGCCTCGAAGGGTTTGCCGGGATCATCGGAAAACACCCCAGGATGCTTGAAATCTACCGGCAGATCAGAGAACTCGGGGGCAATTCCTATCCGGTCTGCATCACCGGAGAGACAGGGACAGGCAAGGAACTGGTGGCCACCGCCATCCACAATGAGAGCCGGCGCGGCGGCCACCCGTTTGTCCCGGTCAACTGTGCCGCCCTGCCGGGCGGCATCCTGGAAAGCGAACTCTTCGGACACGTGAAAGGGGCGTTTACCGGTGCGATCAAAGACAAGAAAGGCCGATTTGAACTGGCGAACACGGGCACCTTGTTCTTGGATGAGATCGCCGATCTTCCCAAAGACCTCCAGGCAAAGCTGTTGCGCGTTCTCCAGGAACACCTGATCGAACCGGTGGGTAGCGAAATTCGAAAAAAGGTGGATGTCCGGCTCATCAGTGCCACCAATAAGAATCTCAGGCAGGAAGTAAAAAAGGGGAATTTTCGGGATGATCTTTTTTACCGGGTGAACGTGGTCCCCATCCATATTCCCCCACTGAGAGAACGAAAAAGTGATATCCCGCTGTTAGTGGAGCACCTGTTTCAAAATTCCATTTCAGAGGGACATGAAAACCCCGGCATATCCAAAGAAGTGCTGGACATAATGGTCAACTACAGCTGGCCGGGGAACGTACGGGAACTCCAGAGCGCCATCCGCTTTGCCCTGGTCAAATCCAACGGAAAAGTCATCCGGCCGCGGCATCTGCCCCAGGAATTGAGGGACAGCCGAGGGAAAGGCCCTTTGACGGGCTACAAACGGAAACTGGACGTGGAAAGCGTGAGAACCGCTTTGATTCAGAGCGGGGGAAACAAGGCCAAGGCCGCGAGGATACTGGGGGTGGGTCGTGCGACCCTCTACCGCTTCTTAAAAGATTTTCCCGAACTGTCCCCGAACATTTAATGTTGACCCATATGCGTCAATTCATCAACCCAAAACCGTTAACCTGAAAGAGCGGGAGGAACATTATGGGAAATGGCGGAATAGAACGACACTATTCCAATCCGTATTTCATCGGCGCAATGCTCGGTTTGGTTTTACTCTTCTGCTTCTATGTGATGGGCAGAGGACTGGGCTCTTCTTCCACGTTTTCAAAAATATCCGCGGCCGGCGTCCAACTCGTTGCGCCGGATCATGCCGAACACAATCCATACTATTCCAAGTATTTTAAGGGCAGCAGACCCGTGCTCATGGACTGGCTGGTATTCCTCACTTTGGGGGCGGGCCTGGGCGGTCTTTTTTCCGCCTTCATCGCCAATAGAATCGGGGGAGAGGTGATTCGAGGACCAAACCTCGGGGTCTATCCCAGACTGTGGCTGGCACTCGGTGGTGGTATCCTGTCCGGATTTGCCGCCAGGCTGGCCCGGGGGTGTACCAGCGGCCAGGCCCTGACCGGGGCGTCCGAAATGGCCTTCGGTAGCTGGGTATTCATGTTCAGCATCTTTGCCGGCGCATACGTGACTGCCTATTTCTTCAGAAAGGAGTGGCTGTAATGGGACCGCTGTATAAACTGGGTTGGTTTGATTTCGGGTACAGCCTTCAGATGGCGGTGCTCATCGGGTTTTTATTCGGGTTTGTCCTGGAGCGGGCGGGGTTTGGAAACGCCCGAAAACTAACGGCCATCTTTTACCTGAGGGACTTTGCCGTTTTAAAGGTGATGTTCACCGCCATCGTGGTCTGTTTGATGGGGCTGTTGTATTTTTCGGTTTTCGGTTGGATTCGCTTAGACGGCGTCTATCTCCTTCCCACCTATATCTGGCCCCAAATTGTGGGCGGCATCATTCTGGGGATCGGCTTCGTCATGGGGGGCTATTGCCCCACCACCTCGGTGGTTGCCACGGTATCGGGAAAACTGGACGGGTTAATTTTTGTGGTGGGCATGATCCTCGGATCCTTCATTTTCGCCGAATTGTTCCCGGTGCTTGAGCGGTTTTACAATGCCGGCGCCATGGGGCCGGTCCGTCTTTCAGACGTCCTGGGCATTAACGCCGGGTTGATCGCTCTCCTGGTGGCCCTGATGGCGGTGGTCGTTTATTGGCTGGTGGAGAAGGTGGAGAGAAAATTCGGTGATCCGGAGACATTGCCGACAGGATCAAAACCCGTCAGGCGGGTCGCCGTCGTGGTGCTCATCCTCCTCGGGCTGATCCTTGCGGTGGTGAATCCGGACCTAACGTCCCCTGCAAAGACCGCTGGTCCTGAATTAAAACCGCGCACCGAAGCCGTACAGAAGACGGTACCCCAGGAAAAGGAGGATTCCTCCACAAACTTTGTTATTGTGGAAGATGAAGGGTGCTGACGTGTCAGAACAAGCCCTCGAGCCGATCACGTCTCCCCCAGGGAAAGGTCCCTCAGCCTCGGATAATCGAGGAGTTTGATGCGCCGGCCCTCCACCTCGATGAGGTTTTGGGTGTTCATCTTCTGAAATATCCGCGACAGGGTTTCGGGAATAGTCCCCAGGAGGCTGGCAAGCTGGCCTTTTGAAATCTCCAGATCGACGGCGCTTTTGCTTTGCTGTTCGTCCGACAGGTACACGAGATACGCAGCCAAACGGGCCGGCACCTCTTTTAAGGAGAGATTTTCCACCTGCACCGTAAACTGGCGCAGCCTCATGGACAACACGGCGAGCATATTCAGCGCCAGCGACGGGGTCCTCTGCACGAGGTTCACAAAGTCTTCCCTCGGGAAAAAGAGGAGACGGCTCGCCTGTATGGCTTCGGCATTGGCCGGGAAGGCCTTGCCGCTGAATACGGGAACCTCGCCGAACGGCTCGCCCGGTCCGAAAATATGGAGGATCTGTTCCTTGCCATCCGGAGACATCTTGAAAATCTTGACCAATCCCTCGACCACCAAGAAAAATCCGTTGCCGTCATCGCCTTCGGAAAAAATCAGTGCCCCTTTTCCAAACGACCGGCGTACCGCGATGTCTGCAACCTGTCGGATTTGATCGGATGGGAGTCCATTAAAAAGGATGGCACCGGAAATGATGTCGAGCGTTTCTTTCATTGGCACCTCTCTTGGTGAGGGTAGCATCATCTCCCGGTCCAAGTCAAAACGTATTCCGTAAGGGGCAATCGCCGGCCTAAGGGGTCGCTCAAAAATAAGTTCGCAGAATTGGCGATCAGATTTGGGGCAGATTTGGTCGTCGCGATTGAGTGAAGCCACAGGAATAGTGAACTATTTCGAGGACTTCAAGATTGAGCGACGGCCAAAGATGACCTGAATCTGGGATGAACAAAATGTGAAGTTATTTTTGAGCGAGCCATAAGCCCTTCTTTGCAGCGCATCTATGGCGTTAAGGCCGACAGGAGAAGCGAATTGTCAGAAAAAATATCAAAAAAATCTGCTCTTTTGACTTAGGTCAAAGCTGTGGGTTGAAGATTAGCGCATAATGGGCTCAAAATGGAGGGTAAGAGGAAGAACATCAATTTCCACATCCCATAGGAGACGCTGAAAATGAAATGCCCAGGTCAGGACAGTCGGTACTGGAAGCCCGATGCCATCTTCGAGGCCAAGTGCCCGGAGTGCGGCAATGACGTGGAATTCTTCAAGGATGACACCACCCGGAAGTGCAAAAAATGCGGTCACCGATTCCTCAACCCGGGACTCGATTTCGGGTGCGCCGCTTACTGCAAATACGCAGAGCAATGTATTGGAAACCTCCCGCCCGAACTCATTGCCCAGAAGGACGACCTGCTGAAGGACCGGGTGGCCATCGAAATGAAGCGCCATTTTAAAAAGGATTTCAAACGGATCGGCCACGCCGGCCGGGTCGCCAGATACGCGGAGGAAATCGGAAAAAAGGAGCAGGGGGATATGGCGGTGATACTGGTCGCCGCGTATCTCCACGATATCGGGATACAAGACAAAGAAGACCATGAAATCGAAGGCCCGCCCATTGCGAGGGAAATTTTAGAGAGACTTGACGCCCAAGAGGCCTTGATCGACGAGGTGTGCGACATCATCAGGCACCATCACCATCCAACGGATGGGGATTCCGTTAATTTCAAATGCCTGTATGATGCGGACCTGCTGGCCAATCTGGAGGAAAGGCAAAAAGAGACGCCCATGGACCCCGGAGAATTAACCGGGATCATCCATACCTCATTTTTGACCGATACCGGGCGAAACATGGCCACACGACACCTCTTGGCCGATGCATGAGGTGTGCCTTATGCATGCGCGACAAACTTTTCTACGCTCGGTGCATGCGGCGCGACACATACCCCGATGGAGGAGAACCAAATGAAAATCTTAAGGAAAATCATAGAAATAGATGATGAATTGTGTGACGGATGTGGACAGTGCGTGCCTTCCTGCGCCGAAGGGGCCATTGAGATGGTGGACGGTAAGGCCCGTATGGTGGCGGAAAAATATTGTGACGGGCTGGGGACGTGTCTGGGAGAGTGCCCCAACGGAGCCCTCAGAATCGTGGAACGGGAGGCCGAGGACTTTGATGAGGAGGCGGTGGAGGCCTATCTCTCAGAAAAGGAAAAGCGCGAGAAGGTGGCGGGGCCTGCACCCGCCCCTTCATCCGGCTGCCCCTCCAGTCAGGTCCAAACCTTTATCCCCATGGCAGGGGGCGAAAAGGGAGTTTTGGATTCGGGAACCGAAACCGCCCCCGCCCTTAGCCACTGGCCGGTGCAGATCAATCTGGTTCCCCCCAACGCGGCGTTCTTGAAGAACGCGAACCTCGTGGTCACAGCGGACTGCGTTCCTGTGGCCTACCCCAACTTTCACCGGGACTTTTTGGAGGGAAAAGTGGTCATGATGGGGTGCCCCAAATTTGACGAGGTAGACGCCTACATTGACAAATTCACCAAAATATTCCGCGAGGCCCAGATCCGGCATATCACCGTGCCCATCATGGAGGTGCCTTGCTGTTCCGGGCTGCCCATGATCATCAAGAAGGCCATGGCAAACGCCGGAAAGGATATCCCCATGGAACAGGTGGTTCAACGATCTTCATATGAGCCGGATGCTGGTCCACGACTCCCCCTATTTCAAAATCCTCACCTTCAAGTTCACAGGGGGACAGGAACGCCCCATTCACTCCCACGACATCGAAGGCCAGCTCAGCATCACCGTCGTGGAGGGGGAAGGCGAATTCCTGGGACAAGAGGGAAAAACCAGCCCGGCCAAAGCAGGAGACATACTCATCTCGGATATCAGTGAGCCGCATGGGATTCGGGCCAAGACCGATCTGCGGGTTTTGGTGACCATTGCGCCACCCATCTAGCTCGTTTCCATCCATAAATGGCTCTTTTCCACAATCTCAGCGTCAACCTGCGGAGTTTCTTGTGCGGCGTACTATCGTACGCCTCCGCGTAACGCCTTGTTTTTCCTTGACCTTGCGAAAAATTGCTCATTTCTGAATTGGAAACGCTTTAGTGCCTAATTATTATTCGTGGATGGGCACTGCTCGTGTCACCGGAGGTCTTTGGAAGGGCTACTCTTCATCATTCTGACTTATCATTCGGAGAATGTGTCGCGAGTTCCAGTATCCGGTCTACCATACGTTTGCTGACAAAAGAGGCCACGGCCTGGACCTCGGCATCAGTTTGTGAATGATCGATATCCATGATATCCACGTAGATTCGATTTGCAGCAGGAAAGCTATCTGACTTACGGTCGAAGTAAATGGACTTGTAGACATTTCGGCCCAGAACGATCACAAAAAAGTCCGCCTGAGGGCAGATTTCCTTTAGTGCTCGCGCCGCGTTTTCCGGATACACCACATACGGTCTTTGATCCGCCGCATAAAACCCCAAATATTTTTTGGCGATCTCGTGCCAGACCCGTTCCCATTTCCCTGGATCCATGGGGACCTGAGAGGCGCCCGGGGAGTCGAGTTCTTTTTCCATTGATATTTTCGTGGCCGCCCTTATCTCGTCGGCCAGTTTTCTGATCATTTCCAGGAGAAAACCGGTGGGTTCAAAACCCGTTTTCGTTTCATGGGTTTTGGGCGTCCCATACGTAAATTCATCGGTCATAGAGGGGATAAAGCATATCTTCACCGCATCCGGCCGGTCTGCCCCTTTAAGATGTCGGCAGG
>JARRPY010000230.1:0-7881 GCA_037382425.1 Deltaproteobacteria bacterium | reverse complement strand
CCTTGAAAAAAATCGAGTATTTTTCAAAGGTCTCACTTAAATATCCTGCCGAGGCGGGTTTGTTGAGGCGCGAGACCGCAGACGGGCGATCCGAACGCCCCGGCCCACTCTTCGGCAAAGACGTGATGTGAAACCCTGGCACCATGAAACCTAACACCATGAACCGGAGACATTTCATAAAAGCGCTTATTGAGTGGGGCAAATGGGTCCTGATAGTACCGCTCTTTTCATGGAGACTCCTTTTCAGGCCCAAGAAAGCAGGGGGCGGCACAGAGGGGCCGGCAGACCGGTTTCAAGGCCTCAGTCTTCGGGAAATCGCCCGCAGAAAGCTCCACCATGACGATTCACGCTTTCTCAATCCCTGTGGAGAGGCAGGCCATAAGAATATATGGGAAATCCTCCATTGGAAACTGTTCAGCGAGAATCGTTTCAGCAAGGACTACGAACAAGAGCGGGTGGTCCCCGTATCCATTGATTGGGAAGCGGTGAGGGCGTGTCGCGGGCTTTCCATCACCTTCATCAAACATGCCGGGCTCATGATCAAAGATCAGGATCAATACCTCCTTGTGGACCCGGTTTTCGGGGGCATCTCCTGGTTCATCAAGGACTTTACGCCCATTATCTCGGCGATGACCCGGATGCCCCGGCCCGATCATGTGCTGATCACCCATGGACATTACGACCACCTGGATACGGAAACGCTCGGGTCTCTGGACAGCCATACCCATCTCATCGCACCGCTGGGGTACCAGGATGTTTTTGACGAACTGGGGATGAAGCACCGGGACACATTGGACTGGTTCGATGCCTTTGACGACGGCAAACGGAAAATCACGCTCCTCCCCTGTAACCATTGGACCATGCGAAACCCCCTCGTCGGGCCCAACCGGTCCCTGTGGGGGTCTTTTTTGATCGAGACAGCCAGTGGACCGACCATCTATATCGGAGGCGATTCAGGATATTTCAGGGGATTTTCCGAGATCGGGGCGTCTTTTCCCATCGACTTGGCCATCTTCAATCTCGGGGCCTATGAACCCCGCTGGTTCATGGCCCCGAGTCATATGAACCCACGGGAAACCGTTCAGGCCTTCCAGGAACTGGGCGCCAAACGGCTTCTCATCGTCCACTGGGGGACCTTCCGTCTGGGCGATGAACCGGTCTATCTGCCGCCGGTGCAATTGAGGGAAGAGCTGGACAGAGCGGATCTCCTGGACCGGCTGGTACACCTGGACCATGGGGAAACCTATCAATGGGAAGCCTGAAACTGGGAAGTGGATATTGGCGGTTCTTATCATCTCATCTGTTTGGCCTTATCGTGGCGCCCTTCCTTGGGCAGCATCACGGTGAAGATCGAGCCCTCGCCCAGCCGGCTCTCAACCAGAACGCGCCCCCCGTGGCCTTCTACGATGGCCTTGACCGAGGCCAGCCCCAACCCGAACCCTTCTTTGTTTTCCGTGTTCCTGCCCCGGTGAAACGTGTCAAAGATGTAGGGGAGTTCATCCGGGGAGATGCCGATCCCTTCATCTTTTACCTTCACCACAATGTCTTCCGGGGTCTCAAGAGTGGATAGCGTAATGGTACCCTTCTTCTTCGAAAATTTGATGGCATTGTCCAGAAGATTGGTGAACACCCTGCGCAACTGTGTGGTATCGCCCCGGATCACGGGCAGCTCGGTGTCGTTTTCCCGCTCCAGGGCCTTAAGCCGGGAGATATCCTGAAACGCCTCCACTGCGCCCATGAGGGTGCCGCTTTTGTCCAGGAGGGCTGCCGTATTCATCCGTACGGGAATGGTTTGCCCATATTTGGTTCGAATGGTGGTATCGAGCCTGACCACAGGATGTTGGCGGTCGATGGCCGTTTTCAGTGGACAGTTCAACTTGCACATGCCCCCTTGCAGGATTTGACCGCAGTACCGGCCCAGGACCTCCTTCTCTGCATACCCGGTAATTTTTTCGGCCCAGGGGTTGAAGCTGGTGACCTTCATCTCCGGATTGACCGTAAAGATCCCCACCGGCAGGCTGTCTATAATGAAGCTGTAGAAGACAACATCATCGAAAATCTTGTCTTTTCTTTTGTTCTTTAACGGATCTTTCTCATTTCTTTCCATTGTGCCACCCCTTCATCAAACCGAACTGAAATCAAGGACGATTGTCTCATCAAATACCGTCTGCAGAAACGCCATGATTTGTTCCATCAGCTGTTGCTCGTTGAACGCGGCATTCGGAATTTTCGTGGTGGAAATGTCTTTTTCCCCCTCAAGATTCGGCCTGACGACTTTCTCGACATCCACTGACAGGGTATGTTCATTGGCAGTAAATGAGATGGAAGACCACAGGGAGTTCGGGTAGTACCTGTCAAATGAGGGCCCGTGAAGATGTCTCGGCACCAGTAAGAGTGAAAAACGAAAAAAGAGTTCCGTTTGCGAACCCTCTTCTATTTTGGCGGAATGTCCCTTGCCCGTAAGCTTTTTGACAATGCCTTCCAAGATCGGCCTATACGTCTCATTATAGCGAGTCAAAAACGCCTTCCTGAACTCAACACAACGGGATACCTTTTTGCATCTCCCTTCATTTGCCCTTTTGAGATCGCTCTCGTATCGGGCCAATATGTCGTCGATTCGATCCACGGTATGACCTCCAACCCATTCTGTAGCTGTCGGGATGTTTCACTCCCCTTCCCGGGTTAACGCAAAAACCTCCATAAACGAGTTAATATCAATATTCATGCCATCTTATCCGGGGTGCTTTCTCAATGGGAGAGCACAGTAATAAATCCCATAAGTAATTGGAAAAAGATATTAAGTTTGATTTAGGAAGACAATCGATGCAAAATGGAGGGTCTATTTTAACGTTACTTGCGAAGCAAGTAACGGTCCGTAACGTTAACCCTAGCGTTGCATAAAGCTTCGGCCCAAAAACGCTTCACTCGTTCCATATCAGGCCATCAAGGAACGCTGGTCCATTTTCAAGACGTTACCGTATGTTTAATACGCTTTCACCCTTTCAAATGACCCATCGTCCCTTGCTGACCTAATCTAAAGCGTTTTGAACTCAAATTTTATGCAATGTTAGGGTCAAGTAACGTCTCAGGATCCTGTGTCATTGAGCAGGAGATTAAACAAATCGATCATCTTAAGGTCTGCAATGACCCTTTTCCTTTTATCGAGAACAGGGATTTCTTTGGCGTTGCTCCTGATCATTTTCTTCAGCACCGTCTCCACGTTTTCCTGATTGTGGGTCGCTATGGGAGATTTCTGCATGATGTCCCGGGCCGTTTCCGCCGTAATAATATTGAGGATACGTCCCGAGTGCACTTGGGGTTCATAGCTCGTGGAAAAGAGGTGTCGCACCAACAGCCCCAGTGAGATGGTGCCGGTCAGTCTTTTTTCGTCGTCCACCACATAGAGCAGCCGGCTGTGCTCAAAACGAATGACGGCACGGATGATTTGTTCGAGGGTCGCCGCCTCATGGATCAGGGGCAGTTCTCTTCCCTTGACTTCTGAAACGACGTCGGCGACCCGCACAATGGTGGGCATCTCTTTTATGTGTCTCATTTTCGATCCTCTTCTTTCCGGGATCCCATTACAGGAGCGTTGTTTCCCCCGCTCTCTTGAGGGAAAACCGGATGAAAAACGGGGTCAGGAGTTCATTGATAATGACCGAACCCAGCACCGCATTGACCATTATCTCAGAGATCTCGTTAGGACCGAATATGTGCCTGGCTTCCAAGGCCAGGCCTACGGTGACCCCGGCCGTGGGTAACAGTGCAAAACCCAGATATCGCTTTACGATTCGTGGGGCATGAGAGATCTCGGCGCCCACACGGGTTCCCAAGAACTTTCCGGCAAATCGTCCCAATGTGATCAATATGGACAACCAGCCCGCGGTTTTCATGACGCCCATGTCCAGGTGAGCCCCGGCCAACGTAAAAAACATGCCGAAAATGGGCTCTTCAATGCCCTCGACCCCTCTGAAGAGATTTTCATGGTAATGCACAAAATTGGCCACCACGAATCCCAGCATCATATTGGCAAGAAGAGGCGGTGCCTTCAGGCTCACAGACAGACCACTGGTCAAAAAGACAGCACCGATGATAATCCCCAGCAAGGCCTCCTTCCGTTCAACAAATCGGATCAGGAGACGAAGGGCCATGCCTGTGGCACTGCCCACCAGGACGGCGATAACGATCGAGACATTCGGAATCAGTAGGAAATGCTGCAAGGTGATGGCCTCATGGTTGACGAGATTGTGGGCCATCACGCTGGTAAACCCGTAAAAAAGGATGGCCATGGCATCATCCAGGGCCAGGACCCCTAATAAAACGGTCGTAAACGGCCCTTTGGATGCGTACTCATGAATGATGGACAAAACGGCCGCCGGAGCGGTGGCCGCACAGATGCTCCCGATAACCAGGGCCATGGGAAGATACCCGCTCCAGTAAACCGGTGAAATTTCTCCGTCATATATGAGGCGAAAGGATAGGGCCAACAACAGCGTCGTCAAACAGAAAGCCCCTGTGGCCTCAGTGAGATTGATCCAGGCGATTTGCTTGCCCAGCCTTTTCAATTCGGCCAACTTCAAAGAACCGCCGATGGAAAATGCGATAATGGCCAGGGCGATGTCCGTAATCAGGGACAAGTCCTCCTTTACCAGCCGCGTATGGAACAGGCCGAGAACAGAGGGACTCAGTATCATTCCCATGACCAGATATCCGCTTACCCGGGGGGCTTTCAGCAGATTTGCAAATTTTCCCCCGGCATAGCTCAAAATCAGAAGCAAGCCGATATAGATCAAAGGATTGGGATTCTCAATCAGGTGAACAATCCTAAAATAAAAAAGGTCCATATGTGGCCCTGAAACGGGTGTTGATGATGACGGACCGCAGGCGCTTAGGAACTCGACAAAAGCGCATTCGCATCCTGCATGAGTTGTTCGACCACATCCGGATTCAGTAAGGTGGAGGTGTCGCCCAAATCCGCCGTATCCCCGGTGGATATCTTTTTCAGGAGGCGGCGGATGATTTTGCCGCTTCGGGTCTTGGGAAGGGCATGGGCCCACTGTATCCGTTCAGGCGCGGCAATGGGTCCGATCAGCCGACGCACTTGCTGAGCGAGCATGAGGAACCCCGACCACAGCCGCTTCTGCAACGGCCGGATGGGACTCCAGGGCGCTTTCCACCTCTGCCGTACCCAGTCGGTGTCCGCTCACGTTGATGACGTCGTCTACACGGCCGGTGATCCAATAATATCCGTCCTTGTCCCGTCTGGCGCCGTCGCCGGTAAAGTAATAGCCGGGGTATTTGGAAAAATAGGTTTTTTGAAAGCGGAGCGGGTCACTGTAAATGGTCCGCGCCATCCCGGGCCAGGCCCCCTTTATACAGAGATACCCTTCCCCCTGCCCTTCAATTTCGTCCCCGTTCTCATTGAGCAGGCAGGGTTGTATGCCGAAATAGGGGACCGTGGCTGCGCCGGGTTTGAGATCAACGGCGCCCGGGAACGGACTCAACAGAATGCCGCCCGTTTCGGTTTGCCACCAGGTATCGACGATGGGGCATCTCCCCTGGCCGACCACATGGAAGTACCAGTGCCATGCCTCGGGATCGATGGGCTCTCCCACGGTACCCAGAAGACGAAGGCTGTTCACATCCCGTTTCCGAACCCATGCATCCCCTTCTCTGCGAATGGTCCGAATGGCAGTGGGTGCAGTGTAAAAAATGCTGATACGGTGCTTTTCCACCCCGTCCCAGAATCGGTCGTAAGCCGGATAGTTGGGAGCCCCTTCAAACATGATACTGCTGGCGCCGGCACAAAGGGGACCGTAGACCAGATAGCTGTGGCCGGTGATCCAGCCGATATCGGCCGTGCACCAGTAGGTGTCCTCATCCTTATAATCAAATACATCCAAGAAGGTACTCGTCACATACAAGAGGTAGCCGGCCGTGGTGTGGACCAGCCCCTTCGGCTTGCCCGTGCTTCCGGAGGTGTAAAGGATAAAGAGCGGATCTTCGGCATCCATCCATTCCGGTGCGCAATAGGGCTTGAGATCCTGTGCCCGCATTTCCCGATGGTACCAGCGATCCCGTCCCGGCTTCATGGATACCTCCCACCGGGTTCGGCGCACCACCAGGACGTTTTCCACGGATGGGCATTGCATCAAGGCGTCATCCGCATTCTGCTTCAGGGTGACTACCCGGCCCGAGCGAAAGCCCCCATCACTCGTGATGAGCAGCTTGGACCGGCAGTCCTGAATTCGGTTGGCCAGAGACTCGGCACTGAAGCCGCCGAAGACCACGCTGTGTACTGCACCGATGCGCGCGCACGCAAGCATGGCGATAACCAGGTGAGGGATCATGGGGAGATAGAGGGTGACGCGGTCACCCTTTTTAACCCCCAGTTTCATCAGTACCTGGGCCAGCTTGTTGACCTCGTAGAAGAGATCTTGGTAGGTAAAGGTGCGGCTGTCACCAATCCGCTCCCCCTCGAAAATTATGGCGGCCTTGTTTCGCCGCCAGGTTCGAACGTGACGGTCCAGACAGTTATAGGACGCATTTAACCGGCCGCCTTGAAACCAGGCCACCCGGCCCCGGCTAAAGTCGGCTTCAAGGGTTTCCTTCCAAGGTGTATGCCAGGACAAAAGCTCCATGGCCTTGTCTGCCCAGAATCCTTCAGGATCCTTAACGGACCTTGTATACAGGCGGTCGTACGCCTCACGCCCGGAAATCCGAGCCTGGCGTTGAAAGGTCTCCGGCACCGGATAAAGATGCTTGGGATGATCATCCATTTCCCGGCCCATCATTCCCTCCCTTCCTGATCCCCAACAGGCCCGACCATGGCGTGGATTTCCCGGGGGGCCACTTCCCGAATGGCCCGGCCGTAGGCGGCATGGAGTACATGGAGCAAGGTCTGGTGGGAGACCAGCACGCGACTCTCAAAAAGGGTGACCACTTCCGCCATCCGGGTGAGCAATTGCAGGTAGCGCTCGTCCATGAACGGCCTTATAACGGCCTGTAGATCCGGAACCAATATGTCCGCATGCACACGGGGGCCGGCCCCCACCATGAGGTGCCATGCGGAATTCACCGCCAGTCCCATGGCCGTCATCTGGGGAAGGTATATGTCTTTCAAGAACCGGTCATAGGCCTCCTGTTTCCCGGGACGCACACTCCAGACCTGCATGAGTTTGGCGTCTGCACGGGTTGACGCCCCACGGGCGAACTCCCACGGAGCAGCCTGGAACACCTGGCTCGAATATCCGGATACCAGGTTCATAAACCGATGCAGCAGGTCTTGAAAGTTTTCGTCACAGAGCGCATTTTCCACCTGACCCAATGATTCCGCAAGGCTTTCCAGCACCACCTGAGTGCCGCCTCCCGTAAGGGTATACCATCCAAAGACCACTTCCAGGCCCTGGTTTTTCATGGCAGGCTGGAACGCCTCGATCATAAAGGAGGCATATTCCTGCTTTCTCCCTTCTACAGGATCCCAGCTTTGTACGAATTTGATGGGGTTCATCGATGCCCTCCAGTGGTTACCTAATTCACTATCCAGACAGCCTTATTCCGGGCCAGGTGAAGCACCTTGTTGCTTACGCGTCCCATTAAAAACTCCTGCACCCTGGACAAGCCCCTGCGGCCCACAACGATGGTTCCATAATCCATGGTATTCGCCTGTTCAACGATGGCGCCTGCCCTGCTGCTGACCCCGGTGATAAATTCTGTGGTTATGCGCTCTGCATCAAAACCCGCATCCATGAGATGCCGTTTCGCTTCTTCAAGTACCGGCCCCATTTCTGAGCGCAGATGTGCCCACCATCTGGCTTCTTCGCCTTTCTCCAGTTTGGGCTGAACCGTATCATCCTCTTCGTACAGCCAGCTATATGGATG
>JARRPY010000229.1:0-5277 GCA_037382425.1 Deltaproteobacteria bacterium | reverse complement strand
TCATGAAAAAAGAGCGGCTCATGGAAAACCGTCAGAAGAAGCCTAGAACACCCCAGCCAAAGCCTGAGATTAAAACTGAAGGGCCAAATGAGGTTTGGAGTTGGGACCTTAGTAGCCATTTTCATAAATACACTAACGTATTTGGAGCTTGACAAAATTCGCTAAAAATGGCATGGTTGAATAAAAATGGAGATCAACCATGTCGCGAAAGAGTCCGTATAGCATTGTTTTAAGTCCCAATGAGGAACGTGAATTATTGAGACGTTCCTCGAAGTACACGTTACCGTATTTTATGGTTCTCCGCGCCAAAATGATTCTCCTTGCAGCAAAGGGGCTCCGGAATGATGAAATTGCAGCCAAATTGGATACCCGAAGGGAAATCGTTTGCATGTGGCGAAAGCGATTCTTTGAGCAGCGTCTCCAAGGCCTGGAGGAGCGTTGTCGACCGGGCCGCCCCCGGTCTTTTCCCCCCAGACCTGATCGTTCAGGTTAAGGCTATCGCCTGTGAATTGCCTGCAAAATACGGGATCCCTCTTTCCCATTGGAGTACGAGTGACATCATGAATTACATTCGGAGGTCCGGTATCACTGCTACAATCAGCGGTAGCACAGTGTGGCGTTGGTTACATCAGGACGCCATCAAGCCATGGCAGCATCGGTGCTGGATCTTTCCCAGAGATCCGAATTTTGCAGCAAAGGCAGGACCGATCCTAGACCTTTACCATCGACTATGGAAAGGCAAGGCCCTCCGAGAAGATGAATTTGTTCTAAGTGCTGACGAGAAAACCAGTATTCAAGCCAGGGCGCGACGGCATAGGACTTATCCCACCTTGCCTGGCCTCCCCATGAAGGTAGAACACGAGTATAAGCGCTGTGGAGCATGGGCTTACATCGCTGCCCTCGATGTTCACCGGGCCAAACTCTTCGGTCTATGCGAGCATAAAGGAGGCATTGCCCCTTTTGATCGCCTCATTGGCCAAATTATGCGCCAATATCCCTATAAAGACGCAAGAAGAGTGTTTTTGATTGTTGACAACGGTTCTGCTCATCGCGGCCAAAAATCCATCAATCGCTTACAGGGCAAGCACCCAAATTTGGCGCTTATTCACGGTCCAATCCATGCAAGCTGGCTTAACCAAATCGAAATTTACTTTTCAATCCTGCAGAGAAAAGCCCTTAACCCAAATGATTTCCCCTCACTTAAAGCACTTGAGGAACGTATCCTGGGTTTCCAAAAGTACTACGAGGAGATCGCAAAGCCGTTTGAGTGGAAATTTACCCGTAAGGATCTTAACCGCCTATTATGTAAGGTAAACACCAGGCCAGCCGATTCGTACCGGCTCGCCGCATAGTCCAAAAATACGTTACCTTATTTATGAACCAATGTACTAAGTATCCTGGAGTCAGTCACTTCATGACCAGTCATAAGAACGATTGGGAAAAAGAACTCACCTTTACGCGGTTCGACCGGATGTGTGAGCAGTATCCGGAGAACAAAGCCATCATTTACCTGGGGGAATCCTTCTCCTACGCCCGCTTGCAGGAATTGAGTGAACGGTTTGCCGGTTCCCTGTTGGACATGGGCGTCAAAAAGGGCGATCGGGTGATGATATACATTTCCAATTGTGTTCAGTGGGTGATCGCATTTTTGGGCATTCAAAAAATCGGGGCCGTGATCGTGCCGGTCTCTCCCATATATACTTCCTTTGAAATTGAATACATGGCCAATGATGCCGAAGCAGAGACCATTATCTGCCTTGACACGAATTTTTGCTATGTGCAGGAGGTGTTTGCCTCCACGGGTCTCAAGCGGGCCATTGTCACCAATCTGGTGGATCTCCTTCCTCCATGGAAACGATATCTCGGGGTGCTTTTCGACAAGATCCCGCACGGCAAAATCGATCGGGATCAGCGGGTCCATTCCTTTAAATCCTTATTGAAACACGAAAAAATTTCCGCTCCCGCGGATCTGGATCCCTGGACGGATCTTTCTTATATCCTCTACACCGGCGGGACCACCGGGTTTCCCAAAGGGGTTCCCGGAACCCATATCGGAATGACCTCTTATGTCAATGATGTGACCGAAGATGTGGCCGGCGAATATCTGAAGGAAGGGGGAGATACCTATATTGCCATCAATCCGCTTTTTCATATCATGGCGCTGGGTCTTCTCATGGCCGTAGGTCTCAACAAGGGGAACACCACGCTTCTCATGCCCACACCTCAGGTGGATGCCATCCTGGAGACCATTCAACGCTATTCGGTCCGGTGGATTCTGGGCGTCCCCGCCCTATACCGGATGATTCTGGACAATGACCGGCTGGATCGTTACCGCCTCGATTCCTTGACCTATTGTTACTGTGGGGGGGATGTGCTTCCGGTGGAAATTTTCAATCGGTGGAAGGCACACGTAGGGGTCCCCATTTACCAGGTGTACGGCTCCACCGAGGCCGGACATGTCACCTACAGCCGCATTGGAGAGGAGCCGAAGCCAGGAACCATCGGGCTACCTCTCAAGAGCCGCGAGTGTATCGTGGTGGATCCGGAAACCCTTGAAAAACTTCCGGTCGGAGAGAGCGGCGAGTTGCTGGTGACCTCGCCTTATACGGTCAAGGAGTACTGGAAAAAGCCCGAAGAAACCGAGCGATCGTTCGTCGAAATTGACGGGAAAGTCTTTTACCGGATGGGCGATTTTCTGAGCCGGAATGAGGACGGCGAGCTGGTGTATGTGGAACGGTCCGCCGATATCATCAAGCACAAGGCCTACCGGGTGTCGGCCTCTGAAGTGGAGGCGGTGTTGCAGGACCATCCCACGGTGGTGGGGGCCTGTGTGGTGGGCATACCGGATCCCAAGGTCGGTGAGCGGATCAAGGCCATTGTGGTGCTCAAGGAAGATGCGAGGGGGGTGGGCGGCACCGAGCTGATCAAGTTCTGCCGGGACCGTCTGGCTTCGTACAAGGTCCCCGGATACATCGAATTTCGAGATATGCTCCCCAAGAGTAAGGTGGGGAAGCTGCTCAGAAGGGAGATCCGCGACGAAGAAAGACGACGGATGCAGAAGGAGAAAGAATAGAAAGGCAAGAACCCTCCGTAGTTCCCGGTTTAGCGGGAAATAGGGGCCAATCCAATGGGAGAGAAGTAAATGGAGCTGTCAGAAGCCATCAAGGAGAGACGAAGCTGCCGGGCGTTTTTGCCGGATCCCGTCAGTGAAGAGCATATCGAAGCGATCCTCGAAGCCGCCATATGGGCGCCGTCACCGCTCAACACCCAGCCCTGGGAATTTAAAGTAATCACAAACGCCGACCTCAAAGAGAAAGTTTTCTCTGAAGGGATGCGCTGCAAGGCGTGGGCCTTGGAGAAGAGCGGCTGGAAATGGTTGAACGGGTATACCATGGATTTTCTGAAAGCCGCTCCGGTAATTATTGCGGTCATTGGCGATCCGAAGAAGAGCGGCGTGGACATGTTCATGGAAGACGGGCCCACCGGATATCAGCATGCCTGTGCGGCGGCCGTTCAAAATATGCTCCTGACCGCGCACAGCCTGGGACTGGGGAGCCTCTGGTTCACGTTTTATGACAAGGCCAAGATGCGAGAAATCCTCGAAGTGGATCAAGGCAAGGTCCCGGTGGCCCTGGTGTGCGTCGGAAAACCGGACGGTGATTCCGTTCCGGCGGGTAGAAAAGGGCTGGAGAAAAAGGTATCGTATATCGGCTAAAGCCCGCCATTAGCTTTTAGCAATTAGGTGTTGGCTTGCGCCTATCCAGAAATACACGTATCTGGATGGAGCGATTCGCATTTAGCAAGCCTTTTGCTTAACACCTTGTTTTATTAGTAGTTTTGCTAACAGCTAATACCTAACAGCAAACAGCTTTCATCCATAAATGGGTGGACACGAGTTTAAAGATCTTAAGCATTTGCATTACTGTCCAGCATAGGGAAGGTTCATTATGAACATCAACAAAATCGATCATATCTGTATTGCCGTCAAAGACTTGGAGACGGCTAAAAAGACCTGGGAGCCGATGCTGGGCAAGTCGCATCCGGATGACAGCTATGTGGACGAATCGGAAAAAATCAAGGTGGCGAGATACTGGATCGGTGAGGTCGGGCTCGAGTTGATGCAGTCCACCACCCCGGACGGCGAAGTGGCCAAGTACATTGAGAAGAACGGGGAAGGGATGATGGTCCTCAGCTTGAACGTAACCAACACGCGCCAGGCCGTTGAAGCGTTAAAGTCCAAGGATTATCCCTTCATCCCCAATGAAAATGGTGAGGTGACCCGACCCTTTCGCAACTGCGAATTCGCCTTCATCCATCCCAAAAAACTCAACGGCGTCCTGACGGAGATCATTGACTATGAATGGGATGAGTTAAAATAGGAACTCGGTCTCTCGGCTGTTGCCTCGCAGTCAATCCATCCATACATTCGTATCCACTGGAACCGTTTTACCAGGGCTACCCCCTGTCCCATTCGCTCCTCATCGCCTCAAAGTCGGGAAGGTCGGTACGGTTTTTCAAACGATGAGCCGTTTCATTTGACGCTCCGACGGCATTCCCTTCAATAAGCCCCGAAAGATCGGATTAATCTGAACGATTTTAATTTGACAATCTCATCTAAATTATACATTAGTATATGCATATAAAATACATATAACGGAGGAGGCAATGAGAACGACACTCAATATTGACGGCGATCTGATTGAAAAGGCGGCCAAATTAACCGGCATAAAGGAAAAAACATCCCTGGTAAGGCTCGGACTGGAAGCCCTCATTGCAAAGGAAAGCAGTAAGCGGCTGGCCAAATTGGGTGGGAGCGAAAAAGACCTGAAATCGATTCCCCGCAGGAGCGCATCAAGTGGCTGATGTCGTTTTGGTGGATACTTCTGTCTGGGTGAAGCACCTACGAGGAAATGACGACACCCTTGCCCAATTGCTGGAGGAGGGAGAGGTCGCGTGCCACCCCTTCGTCATCGGTGAACTCGCCTGCGGCGGTCTCAAAAACCGGCATGAGATCCTTAGCCTACTTAAGGATCTGCCGTCTACGGTTCTGCTTGATCACGATGAAATCATGGAGTTTATCGAATACCGTAAGCTCATGAACAGGGGCATTGGATATGTTGATGTTCATCTACTCGCCTCTGCACTGATCTCGGACACCTTGCTGTGGACATTGGATAAGGCCTTGCGGAAAGCGGCGAATGGATTTTCCATAGGATACGATGCGCGATGAGCAGGCAAAGGAATCCTGCCCATATGCGCGATCCATGGCAAAAATGA
>JARRPY010000228.1:0-5289 GCA_037382425.1 Deltaproteobacteria bacterium | reverse complement strand
CCCGACGCATCATGAATGAACATTTCTGTCTCAGGGCACGAAAATTCCCCCCCGGTCAAATACATTCGATCGGGTTCAACACCATGACCCCGATCCGACGCATAGGCGTGTAGGGTATGTTGAACCCGGTCACACAGCGCTTTTAGGAGGGCTTCATCCCCTTTTAGTTTTTCTGATCCGCTTTGTCCTTTGGATATCTCCCCGGAAAAGCCCGGTTCAGGAGGGGAATTGCCCAGGGTAAATGAACGAATCAATGCAATATGACGGGCTTCGCAGAGGAACAAGGTCACCGATGACCGCGCCAACGCCAACAGGAGAAAATGTTGGGACCCATCCTCCTGTCCCAAAAGCCACCGAACAACGGCCAGCCCGCTGATACCCAATACATCCGGATCAATTCCATGAGCATTCAATGTTTCCAGACATTGAGCAACCATGTCCTTTCCAATGAAGGCGGAAAGGATCTCCCTTGAAGCGCCAGTGCCGGAGGCCATAAAATCGACAACGAGGTCTTCCACCGAATAGGGGAGGATGGGTTCGAGTTCGTACGGTAGCGTCTGCCTGATCTGCTTGGCATCCTTAAAGGGCATGTCCAGGGTTCTGAATGAGACCTGAGACGAGGGGATGGAAACAATACACTTTTGGGCTTTGAGTTCCATTACATCGGACAACCGCTTCAATCCTTCCCCAAGGTCCCCGGCTTCTAAAGGGACCTGGGCACATGCGGTGATCTCGTACCCGGTCAAGGCGGCCCTCACCTGCACAGCAATGAGACGATCTTTCCATATATCTATTCCCGTGATCGATGTCCCCATCACCCAATTTTCCGAGAGAGGATATTCAAAGAGGTCTTGTCCCGCTTGACGATCCCCAGGACCTCTTTTTTCAGTGTACCTGAGATACCGGTTGATCGGATCTCAAAGTAATCGCTTTTCGTGGTCATGAGGGAAGGCACGATGGTGATATGGCCCATACCCGGTACATCTTTATACCAACCGGGGTTTCTTAAATCATTTTCTTCGTCTCTTCGATACGCATCCATCTCTTCAGCCTCTGATGCATCCATATCAACGGAAAGGCTTTCCAGGACCAGCAATGGAGCGGTATTGATGTTGATTTGGCCTTCCCCGTGAACCGCCAAATAGGATGAAATACCCGGGCGCCCCCTCGTGCCATAAAACAGGTCATGAGTGACCCCTTTAACCAAGAGGAGTTCCCCTATGGATTCCATGGGTCCATTCTTGCAGAGATAAGCGGGATCAAGACCTTGATAGTAACTGCTTTCAGCACCAAACCGGGTCGGATCATCATCTGGATCGATCCAATCCTTTATAGCGTCTAGTAGATTCTCCACCGAATTGTCATCCAGGCCGAAAGGTTCCAAGGATAAGAATCGCCGCAGCAATGCCTTCTGTTCTTGGTTAAACTTTCCATTGTTGTCAACCAATTTATTCAGTTGAATTCTCCCGGACAGATCCGCGATCTCCAACTCAAAACGACCATTATCAAACATGCCTGTTGAGTAGGTAGAGAGTCTCTTTGCATTTGCCCACAGCTCAAGTAGCGAGTCATATTCCGTCGAAGCGGCATCTTCGGAAATAAGGGCCAGCGCACAGTTAAAGCCTGAGCGCGCGATATATCCCACCCGGACACCGTCTTTTAAGTTGGCTGACGAATACAGCGCACATCGGACGGATTTGCTGAACTGAAGCGTCAAGGCCAATATGAGAGAAACAATAAGGAGGGTGAGAATGAGGGCAAACCCATCGGTATTTTTAAGGAGGGACCTTGCGTTCAAGACGCCCCCCTCTCTTCCCCGGCGCCGGGAATCACAACACCGGTCTTAAAGACGATGGGGGCCTCGTTGTTTGGACCACCATCAAATTTAAACACCACATCCACCCGTGACGGAACCTTCTGTTTGATTTCCATTTCCGCTGCATTCCAGGTGTCATGGGCCACCCCATTGGTATCATAATAGGTAAAGTCAACCTCGGAGAGGCCTTCGCAAATGGGAAATCCACCGGTCCCAGAAGTCGATTCTTCCTGGTAAAGAAGGGTGTCTGATCGATACAGCACGGCCGGTGTTTCCTCGGTATCCTTCTTTATATAATAGATGATCTCGGCCGGTTGCATCACACACGCACTCCCGTCAAAATTGAGATGGGCCAAGGAGAGAAACGTAAGCCTATCAAATCTTTGATTCCAGCCCGCTGCCGTTTCCCCTGAGAACAACACCTGTTTATGATCCCCATACCGCTTCTTGAGCACTGCGTCGTCTTGAGGAACATACATGGATTCCAGATCTTCGCAAATTCTCTCCATTGCAATCCGGGCCTGCTCATAGATATCCGCCGTCGATTCCGTTTCTTGAATAACACGACACGTGCCTGAATAGGCGGCAAAGATCGTGGAAAGCACCACCGAAAAAATAAACAACGTAATCAGTATCTCAAAAAGGGTAAACCCGCGCGGACAGGAACGTCGGGAACATCTCATGACATCAGGCTCCCTCTGAGAATACATACCATCTGATATGGTATTGATACTGCGAGCGGTCTTTATAGGTCACCACCAGATCGACGCGTCTCAGACGCTCGGTGGCTTTTCCCGCGCCCTCAAATGAAACCGGCTCCGTCGATAACGCCCACGCATATGCCGGAAACGTCTTCCCGAAATCACCTGATCGAGCGCCTATGGCATCCGGCCCGGATGCACTGATTTCCGCCATCTTTCCCTGAGCCAAAAGCGCAGCAGTCGTATTAAATCGGGACTCGTCAGACAGGGAAATGCCCCTGGACTGTGCGCCCAAAACCGCCACAAAGGCAATGGCAATAACAGCCACCGAGATCATCACCTCAAGGAGTGTAAATCCACAGGACGATCGCGCTTTAAAACCGATCATGCGTTTCCTTGTCCAGCCTTTCCACGCAAAATGTGAGCGACTCCTATTCAAAGAAATCCACATATTTTTCGAAAATCTTGACCTTCCCGATGAAGGGGGAAAGCACAAGTGTCCATTGTCTTCCGTCTTTACAGGCCAGATGAATGGCGGAAGGCTGAACATATCCCTTCTCGCTAAATAAGATTCCCGTCTCCCCTGCCGACTTTTTCCCTCTATTCGCCAACCATACATCCCGAATACGCACCGTATCAGGCAACACGGACCCCTCCTTGCGTGCCATGTCCCTTTCTTCATCACTCATCATCGCGGTGTCCATCCAAAATCGATTGGTCTCCATATCCATGTGAAGGGCATGGGCCGTACGCATTCGAATGGATTCGTTTCTTGCCTCATGTATGACGCCCATCATTTTCCGAGCGGTGCCCTTCAATGGATCACTGAGCAGGGTCTCTCGAATCTTGGGAGCCGATACCCCCAGCATTATCCCGATCAAGGCCATTACCACGATCAATTCAATCAGCGTATACCCACTTTTCCCGAGGAGTGTATAGTTCCCGCTTCGGGGCCTATGGACCCACGCATAAGGGTGAGTCGCCCTCATTCCAGGTCCCAGCTATTGACATCCTTGTTCTTTTCTTCTCCGCCGGGCTGGCCGTCCGCACCATATGACATCAGGTCATAGTCACCGTGAATACCCGGGCAGAGGTACACATATTCATACCCCCATGGATCTTTGGGGACCTTGCCCTTTTCCAGATATCCGCCTTCCCGCCAGGCCTTGGGCAACTCTCCCACTTGGGGAGGTTCCACTAGGGCCTGAAGTCCCTGCTCGGTGGATGGATACGAGCCATTATCCAGTTTATAGAGCCTGAGAGCGGTCTCTAGGCTTTCCATCTGGACCTTGGCCTTCATCCTCCGGGCCTCTTCGGGCCTCCCCATAATTCGTGGAATAATCAGACCCGCCAAAATCCCAAGAATGACGATCACCACCATCAGTTCAATCAGCGTAAAGCCGCTTTTACATGGCCTTTTTTTGAACATGTCGACTGTCCTTTCCATTTCAATGGATCATCTGATTCAAGTCAAATATGGGGAGAAGAATGGACACCACAATAAAACCGACGGTAACCCCCATAAAGAGGATCATCACCGGCTCCAGCATGGATGTAATGGCAAGGGTCCGTGACTCCGCTTCCCTCTCATACACGTCCGCTACCCGTCCCAGCATGTTTTCCAACTCGCCGCTCTGCTCGCCCGCTGAAATCATTTGAATGGCGATGGGGGGGAACCAGCGATTTCCTGAAAGCGATGCCGAGAGCGTGCTTCCTGATTTAACATCCGCAATGGCATGGTCAATGGCATCCCCGATGAGCGTATTGTTGACGATGTTGCGGACAATATCGAGGGCTGACAGCAGGGGAACACCGTTCGAAAGAAGGCTCCCCAGTGTTCTCGCAAAGCGGCCCATGGCCGTGTTCGTATGTATGGTTCCCATAAGCGGAAGTCGCAATTTCATGCGATCCCACATATACTTTCCTTTTTTTCGGCGAATCAATCGCCTCCCTATCACAAGCAACCCCACACAGGCGATCAAAATAAGCCACCAGAAAGATTTAAGGAAATTACTCACCCCCATCAGAACCAGCGTCGGGAGGGGAAGGACCTGGTGCATCTCATCAAAAATCCGGGTGATATTCGGCACCACAAAAGTGATCAGAAAGAAAAGGACCAGACACCCGATCACAAACATAAACACCGGATATGCCATGGCCGCACGGAGCCGTCCTCTCAGCGCCTGCTGGTTCTCACTTAATTCCGCCAGTCGATCCAAGACCAAATCGAGGGAACCGGACGCCTCACCCGCCCGAACCATGTTCACATAGAGTTCTGAAAAAACCTTCGGATGCTGGGAAAGGGAAACGGCCAGGCTGTTCCCCTCATTGACCGACTCCTTGACTTGGGCCAGAACCCGTTTGAAAACAGGGTTGGCCATCTGTGATACAATGGTATCCAGTGAACTCACCAATGTGATGCCCCCACCCAAGAGGATGGCCAGCTGACGGGTGGCCGCCGAGACTTCGCCGGGCCTGACCCGTTTAAACCACATGGCGATGGATCGATGGGTCGCCCTCTCTTCCTGCGACCCCGAGGCGGCCATGTCGACCGAAACGGGAAAAATTCCCGAGGCTCTCAGCTTCTGTCTTGCAGCGACAGGGCTGTCGGCATCGATGATTCCCCGCTTGTTCTTGCCCGACCTGTCCAGGGCTATATATTCATAAACCGGCATGAATCAACGTATCAATCACACCTTTTTTCCAGACTGTTTGTTAGAAGCTGGCTTTTAGGGGATGGGTAAAGGGCCTGCCCGGGTCATAGGATGTTAG
>JARRPY010000227.1:0-5323 GCA_037382425.1 Deltaproteobacteria bacterium | reverse complement strand
CAGAGGATGGCCGCCGCTCCCCCATCCCCAATGGGTGCACACATGGAACGCGTGAGGGGGTAGCTGACCATGTAATCTTCCAGCACTTTTTCCAGCGGCACTTCAAACTGGTACTGGGCCTTGGGATTCAGGGATCCGTTATAGTGATTTTTTGAGGCGGCCATGGCGATCTGCTCCTGGGTCGTTCCCCACTTTTGCATGTGCCAGCAGGCCTGCATGGCATAGGTGTCCATGAAGATGGTCCGGTTGGTACCGATCTCGAATTGCTTACCGCATACATCGCCTACCGCCTGATACTCCGTTTTCAGGCGATCCAGGTCCCCCCGGTCCACCCCGTTCTGATAGGCCAGAAGCACTTTCTCCATGTCCGGATGATAGAATTTGTCCACGCCAATAGCCAGGGATACCTCACATTGTCCGCTCAGTATATCCTTGCAGGCGCCGTGAAATGCCATGGACGCAGTGGCGCAGGCACCCTCCACATTGATAACGGGCACCCGTTCCGGAAACAGGCCTTCCTCTACCAATGGAGACAAGCACACATGACCTCGAATAATATCCTGCTCCCACAAAATGCCCATGGCACAGTTGCCGAACCAGGCGAACTCCATGTCCCGACCGTCGGGCATGCCCGCATCCTCAAGGACCCCGAGATAGGTGTCCCGGGTCAAATCCTTCATGGATTTGTCTATCCATTTCTTGAACTGGGTGCTGTAGGATCCGATGACATGACATCTTTCATCTTTTTCATGCGAAGACCTCCGGTTTTGGCGATGGATCGGCATCCGATGTTTCGATCTTTAGGATTCGCTAACAAACCCAAATCGGGATCGGGATCGGGTTCGGAATCCGGTGCCGTCTAGAAAGCAGCCTACCACATGCCCTATGAAGATCAAAGAAGAAATGAAGAAAGGGTTCCCTGTTGACATTGCAACCATTTCAATCTACGTTCAAAACGAATCGACCCTTGAAACCTTTATTCAATTACGCCGGCAGCTAAATACCTCGAAAATGTCATTCGGACAAACCGTGGTCGCGCCGCGAAGGCGGAAGCCGGAATCCAGGCGGCCACTGGATGCGGGATCGGTCGTCCCGGACCAGCCGAGGCCGGCATGACCGGGTTCATTTATATCGTTGCCAAGTTATAAAAAGCTGGGTGATTGCAGATGCGGTTATCGGTTCCAACAAGGAACAACAAGAAGCTAAAGGCGTTGCTCAGCCATATCAACGAGGATACGGAGCTGATCGAGCTATGGAATTGCGCCAACATCAATGCTGTGGAACGCGGCGGGATCAATGACCATGGGGGAATCCATATCCGGATCGTGGCCAACGCGGCGCTCAAGATCCTTCGGCTGCTGAGTAAGGGCGGGGTGGAACCGAGCGTGGTAAAGGATCACGGATTGGCGCCGGAGGACGCCGAGGTCATCGTGGTCCTCGCTGCCGCGCTTCACGATGTGGGCATATCGGTGCATCGGGAAGACCATGAGCGGTACAGCCTGCTCATCGCCTACCCCAAGTGTCGGCACCTGTTGAAGGAGATTTATGTCGAACCGGCGCTGACGACCATGACTTCCGAGGTCATGCATGCGGTGATTGCACACAACGCCCGGGTTCGTTGTCTGACTGTTGAGGCGGGCGTTCTGAAGGTTTCCGACGCCATAGACATGACCGAAGGCAGATCCCGGATCCCCTTTGAGGCCGGAAAGGTCAACATTCATTCTGTTTCGGCTCAGGCTATTGACGCGGTGTCCATTGAAAAGGGCGAGACCCGTCCCGTGAAGCTGGTGATCACCTTGAGCAATTCAGCAGGCATATTTCAGGTGGACGAGCTCCTTCGAAACAAACTAAAGAATTCCACCATCGAAAAATACGTGGAAATTCTCGCCAGGATAGAGGGTGAGACGGAACGGAAACTCATTGAAATGTACGCCCCGGATTAATTATGGATGGCGAGGGTAAACGAGAAAGCATTTTTAAGGAGAAAAGCATGGGCATAAACTATTTTCAACGAGATCTTCGAGATATTTCATTTGTGCTTTTTGAGCATCTCGGTGTGGAGCGGGTGCTCGAGTATGAAGCCTATCGGGATTTTTCCGTGGATGATTTCAAGATGATCATGGAAGAGGCGCTGAAGGTCGCCAAGACTGTCCTGGGACCGGCCATGCAGGACGGGGACAGGGAAGGGGTGACCTATGATGAAGGAAAGGTACATGTCCCCTCGTCGTTTCATGAGTGCTGGAAGGTCATGGCTGAAAATGGGTGGATCGGCAACGCCAATAATCCTGAATTCGGGGGACAGGGGCTCCCCGCGGTTGTGGGCGGCCTGTTGGGGGAGCTGTTTAGTGGCGCCAACCTGGCATTTATGACCTATCCCGGTCTGGCCGTGGGTAACGGCCACCTCATCGAAAATTTCGGAACGGATGCAGACAAGGCCCTCTTTGTGGAGAAGATGTACACCGGCGTGTGGGGAGGCACCATGTGTCTTACCGAACCGGATGCCGGGTCGGACGTGGGTTGGCTGCTGACCCGGGCGATTCCGGACCCTGATTCGGAAGATCCACGGGTGTTCAAGATCGAAGGGACCAAGAGGTTCATCACCTGCGGAGATCAGGACATCACGGAAAATATTATCCACCTCCTCCTGGCGCGGATTGAAGGTGCGCCGCCGGGAACCAAAGGGATCAGCCTGTTCATCGTTCCCAAAATCTGGGTGAATCCGGATGGGTCTTTAGGGGAACCTAACGATGTGCTCTGCGGCGGCATCGAGCACAAGATGGGCATCCACGGATCATCCACCTGCACCCTCAATTTTGGCGAGAATGGCAATTGCAGAGGGATCCTCCTTGGCGAGCCCAATTCCGGGATGGCCAAGATGTTTCAGATGATGAACGAGGCCCGGATCGGGTGTGGTATTCAGTCCCTGGGGCTGACTGCCAGTGCCTATGACACGGCCCGTCAGTATGCCACGGAGCGTGTCCAGGGACCACTCTTTACCAATCGGGACGCTGACCGTGTCCCCATTATCCAGCACGAGGACGTGCGCCGGATGCTCATGAATCTCAAATCCGGAACAGAGGCCATTCGTGCCCTGATCGCAAAACTCATGTATTTTATCGATGTGGCACGGTACGATCCAGATGAGACGATTCGCACTCAGGCGAAAAAGCGGATTGAACTCCTCACACCCCTTGTCAAGGCCTATCCCTCTGATTTCGGGTATTTGCTGATCCGGGATGCGATTCAGGTCCTGGGAGGCGTCGGGTTCTGCAGTGAGTTTCCGGTGGAACAGTACGCCCGGGACATCAAGATTGTTTCCTTATGGGAAGGGACGAACTACATCCAGTCACTTGACCTTGTGGGACGGAAGCTTGGGATGGATGGCGGTTCCGTATTCCGTGACTGGATACAGGAGATCATGAGCTTTACGGGGGATCTTAAGGAGGATTCGGATTTCAGCGCCGATTCCAAACTCCTCTTCAAGGCGGCACAGGCCACAGGCGATTTTGCCATGAAGTACATGCAGTACTTCCAGGAAAGGAGGCTTTCTCTGATCCCCTTGAGTTCCACCCGTTTTCTGGAATGCTTCGCTGAAGCTGCCATGGCCCATCTCATTCTGGAGCAGGGTCTCATCGCGCGGGAGAAGCTTTCCGGGGTCAGTCCAGAATCGGCCGACGGGGTCTTCTACAGGGGTAAGATCGAAACAGCCAAGTACTTCTGCCGGAATATCCTCCCCAATGTTTTTGCGCGTCACATGGCGTTCAAACAGGAAGACACCTCGGCCCTGGATATTCCGGAGGCGGCGTTTTAGGGCTCACGCTAAATCCGAATCCCTAAGAGGGTCAGAGCGGTGAGGGCCACGCCGAAGAGCATAATCATGATCCCGGCAATGCGGTTGACCCACCTCAGCCGGGCCGTATTGATTCTAGGCTTAAACAGAGAGACAACGGCCACCTGGAGGGGTCCCCAGACGGCGGACCCTGAAAATACGCCTGCGACCATGACAGCAGCCGGCAGGAAATCCCCTTGGGTCCCGTGAATACCGACGGCCGTGAGCGCGGCGGTAAAGCCGAGGATAATCAGGGGATTGGCCAGGGTAATCAGCAGGGCGGATGTAAAGGCGCCGGCAAGCCCCTTGCCTTGGTGCCTGGGACGTTTTTCAGCGGGTTTCGAAAAGAGGATGCTTATTCCCACTAAAACGAGCACGATGCCCCCCAGAATTCGGATATGCATGGCCTGTTCTGTTAGGAATGAGGCCAAATAGGCGATGCCGAAGGCGGCCACACCGCAATAGATGCCATCTGAAGTGGATGCCCCCAAATAGGATGCCAGACCCACCATGCGCCCATCAGCCACGGTGCGTCGTAGGCACCAGATGCCCACCGGTCCGATGGGCGCACAAAGCAAAAATCCGGCAATGGCGCCTTTGATGAAAAACTTCAATTCCATGTGTTCTGCTTCAGATTATTTTTTAACGCAAGCGATCTACAAATGAGGCCAAAGCGGTTGGGCAGGGGGATTCGTGATGTCACCGGTGGCCGTCCCGGCTGATTTCCCGTCCGATGACCATCTTCTGGATCTGATTGGCGCCTTCAAATATCTGTGTCAGCTTGGCATCCCGGAACATCCGCTCAATGGGGAAATCCCGGATATAGCCGTACCCGCCAAGCACCTGCACCATATCGGTGGTGATCTTCATGGCGGCGTCTGAGCAGAAGTATTTTGCCATGGAGGCCAGTTTGGTGTTTCGCCCCCCAGAGTCAAAGGCGAAGGCAGCCCGTTCCATGAGTCCGCGACTGGCCTCGATCAGGGTACTGGCTTCGGCCAGGAGAAATTGAATGGCCTGGTGTTGAATGAGGGGGCTGCCGAATGTGTAGCGCTGCCTGGCGTACTGAATGGTATAATCCAGTGCGCCTTCCGCCAGGCCGAGGGAGAGGGCGGCCACCGCCGGCCGGGACATGTCGAAATCGCCCATGGCAATACGAAATCCCTCTCCCGGCTTCCCGATGAGATTCTCCTCTGGTACGGTCACGTCTTCAAGAATGACTTCAGCCGTGTTACTCCCTCGAAAGCCACATTTCTCTTCGATCCGTCCGGTGGATACGCCCGGCATGTTCCGTTCCACAAGAAAGAAAGACAGAGCCTTTTCATCTGTTTTGGCCAGGACAGAATACAGGCCGGCCACGGAACCGTTGGTCGCAAACACCTTTCGGCCGGTCAGAATGTACTTCGCGGCCGTTGGAACGGCCTTTGTGGTGATGGCCTGGACATCCGAGCCTGCTCCGGGTTCGGTCACCAGATACCCCATTAGCGTCTCCTGATC
>JARRPY010000226.1:0-5356 GCA_037382425.1 Deltaproteobacteria bacterium | reverse complement strand
CAGCCCGCCATCTGCACCGGCACCGAGGCGAAGGGCACCCGCGCCGTCAGCCGCACCATCTCGATGGTGAAGGTGAGGAACACCCAGGCCACCCAGCCGGCGACCTGCCCCAGTGGCTGAAAGACCAGGCCCAGCAACAGGGCGATGCCGCCAAAAATCATCACGTACGATTGGACCGGTAGGATCAGAAAGTTGGTCGCCAGCGTGATGAGGGACAGGCGGCCAAAGATGCTCAAGATGATGGGCGTGGTCGTGATCTGTGCCGCCAGCGTCACCAGCAGCGCCTCGCTGATCAGGCCGACGATCTTTTCCGCGCGCTCGGCGGTCGTGATCCGTCCCAGCGCCCGCGCAAAGGCCCACTCCAAGGGCTCGGTGTAAAGCACCAAGCCTACCGTGGCGGCAAAGCTGAGCTGAAAGCCCACGTCCCACAGCGTGTGCGGGTTGAGGAGCGTCCTAAAAAAGGCCGCGGCGGCCAGAGAGACCGGCGCGTAGGTACCCCGTCCCAAACGCACGGCGACCAGGTACAGGATGCCCATCAGGGCCGCGCGCACCACCGCCGCCGACGCGCCGACGAGGACCGTGTACACCACGATGCCCGCCGCGGCGATCCAGAACGCGCGCTTGTCGCCGAACAGGCGCTTTGCCGTGCCGAAAAAGATGCCGCTCACAATCGTGATGTTGAAACCCGAGATCGCGATGATGTGCGTCGTGCCGGTGGCGGCAAAGTCTTCCATCAGCTCGGCGGGGATGCCCGTCTCGACTCCGAGGAGGATGCCCGTCAGCAGCGCCGCCTGCGGCTCCGGCAGGATGGCGGCGATGGTGGACTGGGCGTGCCGCTTGAACGCAAAGAGCGCGTGCAGAATGGGGCTGGCCTGCCGCTCGGCCAGCAGCGTCACCTCGGCGCGGCGCACCAGCGAGTGGATGCCCTGCCGCGCCAAATAGTCCTTGTAGGAGAAATCCTCCAGCACGGGCGGGGTCTCCAGCGCACCCTCGACCAGGATGCGGTCGCCGTAGCGCCGCTCGGGGTAGCGGTCGGCCTTGACCAACGCCAGGCCGTCCACCTCTATCTCTGCGCCGCCGGGGAGCACGAGCCGCTCGGCCCGCACGCGCAGGTTGGTGTAGACGTCCCGTTCGTCCGGCTCCCCCACGACGACGCCCTCCAGGCTGACCCGGCCGATGTCGTTGTAGGTTGCCAGCGAGGCCTCGTCGAAATGGGGAACGGAGAGCAGAAAGCGGCCCGCGCCGGCGGCCAGGCACAGGACGCACAGCGCGCCCGTCCGCACGCGCGCGTTCTCCCGCCACAGCAGGAGCACGAGGAACGCCGCCAGGCCCACCACAGGCAGCGCCTGCCAGGGCAGGCCGATTCCTTGGGCCAGCGCGATGCCCGCCAGCCAGGCCACGGCGAGGTACACGAGCGTCATTGGGTCACCCTCCGGTCGTGAGGTGTGGTTTTCCTTAGCGCGGGTTGAGTATACTGCAAGTTCGCCCGGAGGTCAAAGGCGGGAGCGGGGGGCTTTCTGAGCGCCCTTCGACTCCGCTTCGCTCCGCTCAGGGCGCTCGCCGCTGATGATCCCGAGGTGGAAATCTACAAGCTGGTGAAATACAAACGCTCAAATCAAAACACCTGCTACAACCAGAAACCCATAGTAAAGATCGGCGAAAGCGTCCGTCAGGGGCAGATTATCGCGGACGGTCCCGCTACCGAACTGGGCGAGCTTGCCCTCGGCCAGAATGTCATGGTGGCCTTCATGTCTTGGGGCGGGTATAACTTTGAAGACTCGATTCTCATCAGCGAACGGGTGGTGAAAGAGGATATCTACACCTCCATTCATATTGAAGAGTTCGAAGTGGTTTCCCGGGACACAAAGCTGGGGAAGGAAGAAATCACCAGAGATATTCCGAATGTGGGCGAAGAAGCATTAGGGAATCTGGATGAGGCGGGAATCATCAAGATAGGAGCTGAGGTGAAACCCGGCGACATCCTTGTGGGGAAGATTACCCCCAAAGGGGAAACACAACTCTCTCCGGAAGAAAAACTCCTGAGAGCAATCTTCGGAGACAAGGCGGGAGACGTAAAGGACACCTCGCTGCGTGTTCCTCCCGGTGTTGAAGGTATCGTCATAGATGCGAAGGTTTTTGCCAGAAAAGGGGTTGAAAAGGACTCGAGGAGCCTGGCCATTGAGGCGGCGGAACTTGACAGGCTGGAGAAGGATAAGTCGGATGAGATCGAGGTGGTCGGCAGGGCGGCCAAAGAAAAACTGAAAGGCCTACTGGTGGGATTGAAACTGAAGACGGAACTTCACGACCCCTCGACCGGAAAGGCCGTTTATCGGCCGAACAAGGCGGTGACGGACAGTAGTGTGGACACCATACCCGTCTCCGCATGGCTGCACGCGGACCTGAAAGCCTCTATGGATGTCATTGAGCAGGTGGAGGCCGTTGTAGAAAAACACAACGACAAGGTCGAACGAATCGAAGAACTCTTTGCGGAACGAATCGAACGGTTGAGCCTGGGAGATGAACTGGCCCCCGGGGTCATCAAGATGGTCAAGGTCTATGTGGCGGTAAAGCGGAAACTGTCCGTAGGCGACAAGATGGCGGGGCGTCACGGGAACAAGGGCGTTCTCTCGAGGATACTGCCGGTGGAAGACATGCCCTATTTTGAGGACGGCACCCCGGTGGATATTGTTTTGAACCCTCTTGGTGTGCCATCGAGGATGAACGTCGGACAGGTGCTTGAAACACATCTGGGCTGGGCCGCCAGGGAAATGGGCAGGCAAATCGGTGAGATGGTCGACAGGGTCGGCGACATACCGGCGTTGAAGAAGAAATTCAAGGAACTGCTGCCGAAGGATGAATACGATCTTTACATCAAGAATGCCGCCGAAAATGAGCTTGTTGAGCAGGCCGGTCTCCTCCGTGACGGCGTCCCCATGGCGACCCCCGTTTTTGACGGAGCAGAGGAAGAAGAAATCACGGAATCCCTGGAGAAGGCAGGAGTACCGGTTACGGGACAGGCGACCCTCTATGACGGCCGCAGCGGGGAACCTTTCGATCAGCAGGTGACGGTGGGAATCATGTATGTAATGAAACTGCACCACCTGGTTGACGACAAACTGCATGCCAGGTCCATCGGCCCCTATTCCCTGGTGACGCAGCAGCCGCTTGGCGGAAAGGCACAGTTCGGCGGTCAGCGCTTAGGAGAGATGGAGGTCTGGGCTATGGAAGCCTATGGTGCTGCCTATGCCCTCCAGGAATTTCTCACCGTCAAATCAGATGACGTCGCTGGAAGGACCCGCATGTACGAGAGGATTGTAAAAGGGAACAATATCCTTGAGGCGGGACTGCCTGAATCTTTCAAGGTACTCATGAAGGAATTGCAGAGCCTCGGCCTCGAGATCGAATTGTTTGAAGACAGTCAAGCCTGATACGAGATATGCATATCCAAGCCTGAGTACTGAAACGATGATCGTTGGCTGTGGCAGTGGCCCGGCAAAAAAGGCTTTTTTTGAACGGGCACCTGGAAACGTGTAAGACAAAATAAAGGAGAAAGGCATTGGAAGAACTATACAATTTCTTTACCAAGCCGAAGGATCCGTCCAGCTTTAATGCGGTCAGGATATCTCTGGCCTCACCGGAAAAAATCAGGGAATGGTCGTACGGGGAAGTGAAGAAGCCCGAAACGATCAATTACCGGACATTCAAACCGGAAAGAGATGGTCTTTTCTGTTCAAAGATTTTCGGTCCCATTAAGGACTATGAATGCAACTGCGGCAAATACAAGCGCATGAAGCATCGCGGAATTGTATGCGAAAAGTGCGGGGTTGAGGTTATTCAGTCCAAGGTTCGCCGTGAACGAATGGGTCACATCGAACTGGCAACGCCGGTTGCGCATATCTGGTTCCTGAAATGCCTTCCTTCCAAGGTGGGAAACCTGCTGGACCTGACCCTCAAAGATCTGGAACGTGTCCTCTATTTTGAGAATTACATTGTGATGGATCCTAAGGACACCCCCCTGGCAAAGAGCAGCCTCCTCACTGATGAACAGTTATACCGGGCCAGGGAAGAGTACGGTGATCGTTTTGAGGCGGGAATTGGAGCAGAGGCGATCAAGCGTATGCTCAGCGAACTGGATCTTGAAGAATTGTCCGCAACGCTTCGAGCGGAAATGGTCAGCACCAAGTCCGAGGCAAAACGGAAAAAGCTCACCAAGCGACTGAAGGTTATTGATGCGTTCAAGGAATCCAAAAACAGACCGGAATGGACCATCCTGGACGTTATTCCCGTGCTTCCTCCCGAGCTGCGTCCCCTTGTTCCCCTTGACGGCGGCCGCTTTGCCACATCCGATTTGAATGATCTCTACCGCAGGGTTATTAATCGCAACAACAGGCTTAAACGTCTGCTGGAACTCAATGCCCCTGATATCATTGTGAGAAACGAAAAAAGAATGCTCCAGGAAGCCGTTGATGTGCTGTTCGACAATGGCAGACGGGGCAAGGTGGTCACCGGGGCAAACAAACGGCCCTTCAAATCCCTCAGTGACATGCTGAAAGGAAAGCAGGGGCGGTTCCGCCAGAACCTGCTCGGGAAACGGGTCGATTATTCAGGTCGTTCCGTCATTGTGGTAGGTCCTGACCTTCGACTGCATCAGTGCGGTCTTCCTAAGAAAATGGCCCTTGAGCTCTTCAAGCCCTTTGTCTACAACAAGCTCGACGAGAAAGGTCTGGTTACCACCATAAAGAGCGCGAAGAAACTGGTGGAGCGGGAGACCGCCGACGTCTGGGACGCACTTGACGAGGTGGTGAAAGAATACTGCATCCTCTTAAACCGGGCACCGACCCTTCACCGGCTCGGCATTCAGGCGTTCGAACCCATTCTTATTGAGGGAAAGGCCATTCAGCTCCACCCCCTGGTCTGCACGGCGTTCAACGCCGACTTTGACGGTGACCAGATGGCGGTCCATGTTCCCCTTTCCATTGAAGCGCAGATCGAGGCCAGGGTTTTGATGATGTCAACCAACAATATCCTCTCACCGGCACACGGGGAGCCCATCATTGTGCCGAGTCAGGATATCGTCCTTGGTATTTATTATATGACCCGGGAAAGACCCTTTGCAAAAGGCGAAGGAAAACACTTTTCATCCATTGACGAAGTCCGGATCGCTCATGACGCAGGGGAACTGGACCTCCACGCGGCCATTCGGGTGCGCATAGAAGGGGCGATCACGGATACGACCACGGGAAGAGTCCTGCTCTATGAAGCGTTGCCCAAAACGGTCCCGTTCACACTGATCAACCGGGTCATGTACAAGAAGGAACTGCGAAACCTCATCAACGAATCCTACCGCCATGCCGGC
>JARRPY010000225.1:0-8491 GCA_037382425.1 Deltaproteobacteria bacterium | reverse complement strand
GGTTGATGTCGAAGGCGCCGATCTTGTGTATGTGGCCTTGGCTGGCGCCCACTCCATTATTCCGGCAGCCGCAGTGTTCAATGCCGCCGGGGAAAACTGGACGCTCAGTTTTTTCGAGGCGGTCAATTTCGGGGCATTCGTGGGTGATCCGACAAAGACCAAGTTGATCATGGACCGCATTATCAACGAAGCAAAGCGGCTGCGGGTTAAAGAGGTCTGTATCTGTGAATGCGGGACCGCATACAGGGTGATGAAGCAACTTTCAGGCAAGCAACCCTTTAAGGTGACCTCAATTACTGAAGTGCATGCGCGGTATATTCGAGAGGGCAAAATTCAGCTTGATCGATCAAAAATTCAAGGGCGGGTGACCTATCACGATCCATGTCAAATCGCCAGAAACGCAGGTATCATCGATGAACCGCGTTATATCCTCAATACATTAACAGACAATTTTCGGGATATGACTCCGGACCCGAAGTACAACTGGTGTTGTGGTGGTGGAGGCGGTCTGGTTGCCCTGGGAGATGAGACCCTCGATTTCAGGATGAAGTCATCGAGGGTGAAGGCGGATCAGGTGAGGAGTGTGGGCGCCGATATTCTCGCCACGGCCTGCGAGAACTGTCACACTCAGCTCAGCAACCTCAATGACCATTACAACCTGGGAACCGAGGTAAGATTCCTCAGTTCAATGGTTGCGGATAGCCTGGTGCACCCGTGAGGGGCGCCTCTGAAAACATCAACCCAAATCCGTGGAATGATATTTTAAGGAGTCGTCATGATGAAACGAATCGCTTTTCTAAGCCTTTTTGTATGGGCCTTGATGATGCCCCTGTCTTCGGTCCACGCGACCAATGGGGATAACATCATCGGGGTTGGTCCCATTGCCAGATCAATGGGCGGCGTCGGCATTGCCAGTCCACAGGATGCCATCAGTGCGGTTTTTGCCAATCCGGCCGCCATGTGTTTCGGCCCGTATTGCCCTTCGTCGGAATTTAATTTTGCGGCGACCGGGTTTAAGCCGGATGTGAGCGCCAAGATCAAACTCCCCGGTCAGACCATCGAAGCCGACAGCGATGAGAAGGTGTACCCCATACCGGCCATCGGGATTTCGTCACCCATTACCGAGGGCGTCCCGTTTTGGCGATTTGGGATCGCTGCATACGGGGTAACCGGTCTGGGGGTGGATTACAAAGGGACGACGCTGGACCAACCCGGGTTTTACGATTTCGGTCCGGCCGGAAAATATCCGCTGGCGTCCGGGACCTATACGGAGCTGCAGATCATGAAATTCGCCCCATCCATTGCATTTCAACCTTTTGAGAAGCTCTCCTTTGGTTTGGCGCTTCATATCGACTATGGCGATCTCGATCTGCAGCAGGGCGGGTCTTCCGGCTATGCGTTGGGGGTTCAGGGCGGCATTATCTACAAGGCCACGGATCGCCTCTCATTAGGCGTTACCTACATCACCCCTCAGAGTATCACCCACGAAAATGTCACCGACTTTGACGGGGACGGAAATTACGATTCCTTGAAGTTGGAATCCCCTCAGCAGGCCGGTATCGGGGTCAGCTATCTTTTCCCGGGCAACTGGCTCATGATGGAAGGCGATGTGAAATGGCTTAACTGGGGCAGTGCCAACGGGTATGAAGATTTTGACTGGGAAGACCAGTGGGTCTTCGCCGTCGGCGCACAGTTTATGCCCACATCCAAGTTGAGCCTCCGGCTCGGATATAACTATGCAAAGAGCCCGGTGAATGAGCACAATGGGTTTAACGGCATGGGCAGTACCAATGTGCAGGGAAAACGCATCCCCAATTATTATTATGAAACGTTTCGGATCATTGGATTCCCGGCCGTTGCCGAGCATCATGTGACGGTGGGGGTGGGATATCAGTTTACGCCTACGTTTTCCGTCAATCTGGGATACATGCACGCGTTCAGCAACACCGTTACGGAAAGCGGCACAAACATCGCGGGGCAGCCGGTCACCCTTGAATCGACCCTCAGTGAAGACGCCCTCGATTTCGGTTTGACGTGGCGCTTTTAGTTATTTTATTAGCTTCAATCCGTGCGTGTGTCGCAATTCCTCCCACAACGCCTCGATGATCACATTTACGGCGGACGCTTCCGTAAGATCGTCTTGACCTGAAACAGAGCGGCAAGACGCCAGCAGTTCTGCGTTGCCCCAGCCCAGGCCGAAATGGTCCCTGATGTATCGCCCGACGGTGGGGGGGAGGGCGCTCAGATCTTCTTTAGCCATATGGTCTTCTCTTTCAGGCTCAATGTGGAAACCAGGCGATTGACCGCTTTGTGGACGGTTCTGGGGTAGGGCCTTGGAAATGATTCGGGCGGCGGATAGAGGACGGATTTGACGATATTATTGACCACGTCGTAAATAAAAGGGTCTTCGCTGTGCTTCGGGCCCGACACATTCAGCACCTTAATCCCTTTGACCTCAATCCAGTCCCTGATGATTTCTACGGCTTGATATTCGCTGATCTCACTCAGGTTGATGTGAAGGCAGGGCCGGGAATGTTTTTTTGCCATATCCCGGGTGAATGCGGATCTGCCCGCCAGTTCGCCGTGGGAAAAGATCAGGGTGCCGTCTGAATCGAGGATATTGAGTATGGTCCGCTGGGGATAGCCGATGTTGTTGGTCTCTTTCAATAAATACCGGTCAGAAAGGGAACCGTCTTCCGTTCGTCGGCCTTTGGGTATCCACCCGCCGTGCGGCACGCCGTAATCCATAGCGGCATCCAGGGCCGCGATGTCCGCCCCGGTCTGTCCGCCGGAGATGATCTTTTCAATGGGACTCAGCATGGACATCCTTATACCACCATCTGCGCGTTTTCGGGACGGCCGTCAGATCAATTCCCCGACCTTTTTTGCCAGCGCCTTGCCTAAGGCAAGATGCTGGTCTTCATCCAAGTGGACGCCGTCCACTTTGCTGCTGCTGGTAACCGTCCCCGCGTCAAAGAACGAGCAGTCATTTTCCTCAGCCATCGCTTCTAATGCGGCTGCCAGGCCAACCGATTTCATCTCCGCCCCTTCGAACTTGGGGGCGATGGCGCCCTTTGGCTTTTGAGTGGGCGGCGGGGCCACCACCAGTATGGGGGGAACGGGCATTCCCGGTTCAATGGGGGCCCGTCTGATCGCCGCAATGATCGCAGCCAGGCCCTGGGCCGAATGCCAGGCATTATAGGCATGAGTGGATTGAAAATCGTTTGTTCCCAAAAACAGGATGACCAGGGCCAGCGGCGAGTTGACCTCGATTCGCTGTTCGATCCCCACCAGGCCGTTTCGGCCCGGCTTGAACGGGTCTTCCCACACCGTGCGGCGGCCGTTAAGGCAGTCTTCGATGACGCGTAGGTTTAGGCCCATTCGGGTAAGTTCCATTTCCATGACCCCCGGCCACCGCTGCTCAAAACCAAACCGCCGGCGCGTATCCGGAATGATCCCCCAGCTCAGGGAATCCGCATAAACAAGAATTTGGTCCATGTATTCGCCTCCTCTCAGCGGCCGCTATGCTTCGACCGCCGGAATGTTCTTTCCGATGACGACGTGCGATCCTACGGGGTATCCGGATTCAGTTGAATCAATCACTTGTGTTCTCATTCTCATAGAGGTCATAATCGGGGTAAAGGGTTTTGGCACACTCCGGACAGATACTGTGACTGAATTCCGCATCTGAATGGTTTTTGATGTAGTCTTCAATGGCGTTCCAGTATCCTTTGTCGTCGCGAATCTTTTTGCAGTGAGCGCAAATCGGCAGCAATCCGCTCAGCCTTTTCACTTCCGCCAGTGCCGATTGTAATTCCTTCAGAAGCGTTTCTCTTTCCTCCTCTGCGAGTTTCCTTTCGGTGACCTCATGTGCGATGCCCCGAAATCCGATCGGCTCACCATTTGGATCCGAGATCAGGCAGGCAAATAATTCATGATATCCTCGCTTTTTATCCTTTCGGATGACTTCATATCCATATTTTCTGACGGTTTCTCCTGTCCGGTAGATTTTATTGAAGAGTCCAAAAATCTCCTGGGCGGTTTCAGGCGGCATAAAATCCCGATAACTCATCCCCATCAATTCGTCCCTGGGATATCCCAGACTTTTACATAATGAATCGTTAAACACGGTGAGATTGCCTTTGAGATCCACCTCAAAATATGCCTCTTGTATGCCCTCTAAGATGGTGACATATCTTTCCTTTAGGACCGCTTCGGGAACCTGTTCTGCGCCGATTTGGCGAGCCTCGGATCGGGGTTTGCCGTCCATTTAATTTCTCCTCTTCACTTAGTTGCGGGCTTCAAATTTACCGCACGACATGCAAAACCGAAAACGCATACCTCGAAGGATGAGTCTAACCGTGACGGCCATGAACAGAATCGGCAGATAAGCGACGGCTTCTATGCCGAAAACCATCAGATTGTGCGCGTGAAAAACCCCGAGAGAGGGGATAAAATAATCGAACCAGGGAATCGGGAGGTTGAGAACCGCGTCTGAAAAGGGCCAGAACACGGCCACGCCGTCCGGTCCCTTGTAGAACGCATCCAGCAGAAAATGGCTTCCCCACGCTGCTATTCCGGCCGCGAACAGGCGGGGCGATACCCATCGACGGGCATTGGTGACGGTGAGCCAGACGATGAAACAGGCGATCATGAGAAGGCCGTTCACGAAAAGGCTGTGACTGACAAAATAGTTCGCGTGACCCCAGGGGGGGAGGGGCATGTCCGGGAGATAAGAGAGAAGAATGAATATATTGACGGCCAATGCCCAGCGCCGGACCGACATAAAGGGTGGCATTCCCACAACGGCGGCTGAAACTCCCACCAGGCTGTGTCCCACAAATGTCATTTGATCGTCTCTTACCTGTCGATGGCTTGCGTGAAAAGCTTCAGAAGATCATATTTTAGCCTACAGAAAGCCCGCCTGAGGAACACGGCAGCTTCAGCAATTGGAACAAAGCGCCTGTGTGTCTCCCTTGAGTATCTGCCTGGTCTATTCGTCTAGTGCTTCGGCGGCTGGCAGCCTTGCCGTTTCTGCACTTTGCAGAGTCGATAGGCGGCGCTGTCCGCCCAGAACCGCATGGCCTGCTCCACATCACCCCAGGAACTCAACTGGGCCGCGTCGAGCCGCTTCCCCCCGACCCGGCTTGCCACCCAGGCAGCCAAGAGTTCGCCACTTACCGAATCGGTCACCTTGACCGCCACCTGGGCCTCGCCCACAAAGGCGGGCTTACCGGTTATCGCATCCTTGAGTGAAGAGAGGACTGCTGCCTGGGGCACCACCGTGGAGATGACATCCAGCGCCACCACTGAGGGCTCGGCTTTGGTCAAGGCCACCCGAACGCGCATCACGCCCGACCCCGGCGCACTCACCATGGTGACGTGTTTGCTCATGGTGTTGTAGATGACCCGATAGAAGTAATCGACCAGTTTCTGCCGTTCCGCTTGTGAAATGCCCTGGTCCTTTGATCCCGGGGCCATCCAGAAGGTAACCGGGTCCAGCAGCATTTTGTCATAAGAAGCCCACTTGGCATCGGGGTTATTGTAAATCCATGCAGGGCCCTCCGGGCCACCGTGTGTGAGTTTAGCGACCACATCCGGCCCCAAAAACCCGGATGGTGTCACGTCATGTACGGGTTTGGGCGCCTGGCATGCGCTGAAAGCCACGAAAACTGTCAATAAAGCAATGATGGTCCAGGGTCTCATTTTTATCCTCCCAACCACAAAATGATTGATGACTCGAAGTGGCTTGACCGGTATCTCATTCTACAAAATTGCGGCTGACGCAGAGATTGGGGCAAAAGGGGGAGGTCAAAGGTCTCGGTCTCCAACCCAAGTAAGAGACCAGATCGTATTCGTTCTGTCAATCATATTTCCGCTCCTGTTCGGAATTCGAAGGCATCGCCCTCGGTCAATCAAAATGGAATTAATCAGCCGATGTATCAACAAAGTGACAAATCAGGCATAGGCCTTCTCGAGAGCCTTGTATCTGAAACAATCTCTGAGATGGTCATTGACCATCCCGGTTGCCTGCATGTGCGAGTATACAATTATCGGCCCTACAAATGCAAAGCCCCTCTTTTTCAGATCTTCGCTGATCCGCTCGGATAATGCGGTTTTGGCGGGGATCGCTTTTGCTGTCTTGAATCCATTTTGGATGGTCTCACCATTGGTGAAGCCCCAAATGTACTTATTAAAGGTCCCGAATTCCTTCCTTATCTCAATAAAGGCCCGGGCGTTTGAAACCGCCCCTTCGATTTTCATCCGGTTGCGGATAATCCCCTTGTCATTCATGAGGGATTCGATTTTTTTCTTATCGTACCCGGCCACCTTATTGAAATCAAAGCCATCAAATGCCTTTCGGAAATGGTCCCTTTTCCGCAGAATGGTCAGCCAGCTTAATCCGGCCTGAAACCCTTCAAGCACGAGAAATTCGAAGAGTCTCCTGTCATGATGAATCGGCACGCCCCATTCCGTGTCGTGGTATCGCACGAGCAGCGGGTCATCCCCTGCCCATGGACAGCGCTTCTTATCCTTATTCATTGTTCTCCCGCGGGGGCCGAGGGTCGCGGATTGTGATTTCGATTGTGTCCTCGTTGACCTGCCGACCCCGTGAGTTCATTCAGCAGAAAAGTGCGCACCGTGGCGTTAAACGCGACTGACTTCTCCAAATGAACGAAGTGGCCCGCATCCATCATGACCCCCTTGGCACCGTGGATTCGCGAGGCGATCCAAGGCATCACCTCGGGGCCGAGGTGGCTCTTTGTTCCACCGATGCAGAGTGTGGGACGCTGAATCCGGGGCAGCACATCACGGAAGTCCGCGTGCATTACATCGAGAAGCAGCCCTGCCGCAGCCATGCGTGGGACCTTCAGGCTGCCCTCGATGACCCTGGCAATGTCGGCCTTTGGAAACTCCGAAGGAAACATGCCGGCCAGGAAATCACGCAAAATCTGCTCGCCATCCGGTCCTGCGATGGTGGCGGCCATGGCCATGGCTTCGTCTCCGCCGGCCCCCGCACCATACTTCCGGCATTCCGCCTCGGACCACTCCGATCGCTTTACGCCCGCGATCATCTGGTCACAGAAAACCAGTGCGTGAATACGGCCCTGTCCAAATAGGTCTATGAAGCTCCAGATGAGGGCGCACCCTGCCGAATGGCCGAGCAGCACCGCATCGTGGATTTCGAGATGATTGAGGAAATCAAGGCAGTCCTTGGCCAGCCGTGAAACCCGATAGCCATGTGTCGGCCGCTCCGATTGGCCGTGGCCCCGATAGTCGAGCGCCAGGCAACGAAACGTGTCGGATAGGGCCTCGAGTTGGGCCGAAAATCCCGATGCAGGTTGGGTCCATCCTGGCAGCAACACGAGCGGCGGTCCACCGCCCCGGTCGAGATAGTGGAGCTTAAGATGTGCTCGGACAGCCTAGCGTTCCGCCCGACCATGGAGCGAGGTTTTTAGCTGTTTGGGTCCAGGCGGTTGTTTGGCTGATATATAAAATTGCACTTCGCTACGTGTTCAACAATCGCCGTTGTAGGAGGGACTGCATGTTACGACGGCCATCAACAATCAAAAGAACGTACACGACATTGTCAATAACTCGGTAAATGATGCGATAAGGTTTAAAAAAGATTTCTCCGAATTCACGAATTCCTATCGCCAGTAATTCTTTCGGATAGACACCCCGCTCGGGGAATTCCGATAGGCTGGAAAATACTTCCTCGATTCGCTCTAGAACATAGTCGGCTTTTGGGGGAGAATCATGGAGAGCAATATAATCATATATCTCGCCAAGATCGCGTGCCGCGTCATTGGTCAGCGAAACCGCGAAGCCCATCACCGAGCCTCATGCCCTTCGCGCAACCGTCTTATCACATCCTCAACCGGCAAGACCTTACCTTCCTCAATTTGACGCATCCCGAGTGCCAGAATTTTCAAGAGGGCCATTGTCTCCTGAGTTTGTTCATAACTCGCGATGTCCTGAATGACTACCTTTGCTTCTCCATTCTGGGTGATGAACAGCGGCTCCCCCTGTTCGCCCAATTTCCTTATAATTTCAGCGGCATGGGCCTTTAAATAGCTTATCGGTTTAATTTGGTTTGATAGTGTCATAAGGAATCCTCCTTTTCATAAATAAGACTAAATTTAGTCCAAAAAGAGGTCGCCTGTCAAGAGTTGAAGCGAATTGCCCAACAATTTTCGACTATGGCCCTTGAAGAACTGAATCCCAAGCTCAGCCGCGCGAGTTTCGTGGACTCGGGATCAAGTCTGTTCTTGATTCACCTTCAATTCATTCTGCGGAAACAAAAACCTTATACGGCTTGATTTGTGTTCGGATTATTCCTCGTCAGATTTCTACATGAGTCAAGAGAAGACTGTGACCCATATCACATGGTCTCCGCCCAGAATGGCGCAGAGTTCTACATCCGTGCGGGTTATGGTCCGGGACTTCGTCCTCACGGTGTCACCGACTTCCATTTTCTGGATGGGTG
>JARRPY010000224.1:0-5364 GCA_037382425.1 Deltaproteobacteria bacterium | reverse complement strand
ATATATTAATTGTTTCACCAAAAATCTGAGGAGGGGCGTACATGTACAAGGTCATGATCAGGGACAACATGTCCCAGCGGGCGAAAGAGATATTGGAAGAGAGCGGGCAGATCGAGGTGGTGGTGGATTTTGACAAGCGCACCAATGATCCCGAGGCCCTGGCGGAGATCATCGGTGAGTTTGATGGTCTGGCGGTCAGAAGCGGCACCAAAGTAAAAGGGCCGGCCCTCGAAAAGGCGGATAAACTGAAGGTGATCGGTCGGGCAGGGATCGGTGTGGATAACATCGACGTGGCCGGCGCCACCCAGAAGGGGATCGTGGTCATGAATGCGCCCGGCGGCAATACCGTCACCACCGCAGAACACGCCGTTTCCATGATGGTGGCCCTGGCCCGCCGTATTCCCCAGGCAACGGCCTCCATGCGGACAGGGAAGTGGGAGAAGAAGAAGTTCATGGGTGTGGAGATCGCCGGCAAGACCCTGGGAATCATCGGCCTGGGCCAGATCGGCCGTATCGTGGCGCCGCGGGCCCTGGGCCTTCAGATGAAAGTCATCGGCGCGGACCCCTATGTAACCAAAGAGGCGGCGAATGCGTTGGGTGTGGAACTGGTGGAGTTGGACGATCTCCTGGCCCGGGCCGACTTCATCACCCTTCATGTGCCCAGGATGGAGGAGACAAAAAACCTCATCAGCAAGACCACCCTGTCCAAGATGAAACCCGGGGTCCGGATCATCAACTGTGCCCGGGGTGAGGTGGTGAATATCGATGATCTCTACGAGGCCCTGGAGAGTGGCCATGTGGCCGGCGCGGCGTTGGATGTCTACCCCCAGGAACCGCCGGATCCGTCGCTCCCCATCCTGAACCACCCCAATGTGATTTTAACCCCCCATCTGGGCGCCAGTACGGGTGAGGCCCAGACCCGGGTGGCGGAGATGATCGCGCGGCAGATGTCGGACTACCTCCTCAACGGCGTCATCACCAACGCGGTCAATTTCCCGTCGGTGCCCACGGAGATGATGGAAAACCTCGGTCCTTTTCTGAGCCTTGCGGAGCGAATGGGGTTTGTGCTCGGCTCTGTGGTGCGAAAGCCCAACGACATCAATATCATCTATTCCGGTTACGTGGGGGACTACGATACACGGGTCCTGACCCATGCGGCCCTTAAGGGATTTCTCGATGCCTATACCGACAAACCGGTCAATTACGTCAATGCACCGACCAAGGCAAAGGAGAAGGGCATCAATGTCTCTGAGACCATCAGTCAACAGACGCGGGATTATACCAACCTGATCCGTATTGAAATGCCCGGCTTGGAGGAGCCGCTCAATGAGGTGTGGGGGACCATCTTCGGAAAGAAGTACCCCCGGATCGTTCGCTTGGGCGCCATCTATGTGGATGTTATCCCCGAGGGAGACCTGCTCATCATTGAAGGCGAAGACCGGGTGGGGGTCGTCGGGGAAATCGGGACCATCCTGTCTGCCGAGGGGATCAATATCGCCCAGTTCCATCTGGGCCGGCGGGACGGCCAGGCCATTTGTACGGTGACCCTGGATTCGCCTGCCGATGAGGCGGTGCTGGCAAAAATCGAGGCCGTGCCCTACATCCTGTCGGTGCGCTCGGTGCGATTGGGGCCGGGCGGGGCGTAAGCCCGGCTATCGCGCTTAGCTTTTACCGAGGGATGACAGCGGACATCAGAGATCGCCCCAGGCTCGCGCACGAGGATATCCTGAGGCTCAATTTCATTCGCAAAACGACCCCCTTTATCTTCAGGCGTCACTACCGGACCGGGTTGAGGTCTCACATCATGGCGGTTCTCGACCGGGTCGATGTCGGACATGAGGCGCATGGGGTTCTCGTGGGCAAGGTCCGGTGGTTTCCCAAGCCTGTGCCCCTCAGGATGCTGCGGATTTTCAGGACGCGTTTTGAGAATCTAAAAGCGGCACAGGAGGAACTGGCCCGGGTCCGGCTCGTCAATCACTACCTGGCCCCCGATTATGTGGCGGGCTCCGAGGAGTTCCTGGTGGATTACGTATCAGACGGACGCAGGGACATGCTCCTGTGTGGACTCCAGGAATATGTGGGGGGCGAGGTGATCGATCCCTGGGCCCGTTTGGACGAGTCATATCTGCGGTCCCTGATGAGCCGGCTTCAGGTGGGTCAGGGGCGTTCTGAAAGGGTCGATTTCGGGCAGTGGCTCCTTTGCGTTCAAAAGGAGGCCCGGTCCTTTCTGGATCGCATCCGGGCCATGATCCGGGAAGCAGACCTGGTTCCGGACCTGGCGGGCGTGGGAAACCTGCTCCTGACCCCCTCGGGTCGGATCAGGCTTGTGGACATCAACAACATCTCCGAAGTTTCCTCTGGATCGTCCATTCCCCTGGATGACCGGGGATATCCGGTGTGCGACAAGTCGATCCAGGCACTGGCGTCGCTCCAGGAAAAGGTTGCGGGAGAGCCGGTGGATGACGCCCATCCGCTCTACGGGCGGTTTTTGGATAACGCGCGTATCAGGGAGGTGGAGGCCATTGTCAGGCGCTTCCATCTGAACATGGCATCGTCCTCGGGCGCCTCATCGTATCCTCAGGCATGATGATAAAATTAGTGATTACGGGATGTTGGGGGTATAACATAAACGAACTTTGCAAGGAAATGAATGATGGACAAAGCGCAGCTTATCGAAAAACTGGCATCGATATCAGGGCCTGAGAATGTCCTTTCATCGGATATGGACCTCACCCTGTACAGTTATGACGCCTCCTTGGATAAAGCCATGCCCGATGTGGCCGTGCTCCCCGGATCTACACAAGAAGTCTCCCGGATCATGGCATTGGCCCATAAAGAAAAAATCCCTGTGGTGGGACGGGGATCAGGAACCAATCTCACCGGCGGTACCGTGCCCGTGGCCGGGGGCATCGTGCTCCATTTTTCACGGATGAATCGAATCCTGGAGATCGATATTCCCAACCGCACCGCCACGGTGGAGCCGGGGGTGATTACGCTGGATCTGCAGACCGAACTGCTCAAAAAGGGGTTTGTCTACCAGCCCGACCCGGCGAGCCAAAAGGTCTCCACCATCGGAGGGAACATCGGGGAGAATTCGGGCGGGCCCCACTGTCTCAAGTACGGAGTGACCACCAACCACGTCCTGGGGATGGAGGTGGTGCTGAACGACGGCACCGTGGTCTGGACCGGCGGAAAATGTCCCGATACCCCCGGATATGATATCAAGGGACTCCTGGTGGGGAGTGAGGGAACCCTCGCCCTGGCCACCAAGGTCCTGCTCAAGCTGGAGCGGGCCCCCGAGGCGGTGAAGACCATGCTGGCCATCTACGACACGATCCAGGACGGCGCCAATACCGTCTCCGCCATTATCGCCGAGGGGATCGTACCGGCCACCCTGGAGATGATGGACAACATCGTCATGCGGGCCGTGGAAGAGACCATTCATGTGGGGTATCCCCTGGATGCCGCTGCCGTGCTCATCATCGAACTGGACGGCATGCCCGAGGGGATGGACGCCACTGCCGAGCGGGTCATGGAGATTTGCCGCAAGAACAACGTCCGTGACGTCAGGGTGGCCAAGGACGCGGCCGAGCGGGCCGTGCTCTGGGCCGGTAGGAAAGGCGCCTTCGGGGCCGTGGGCCAGGTGAGGCCCAGTTATCTGTGCTGCGACGGGACCGTGCCCCGGACCCGGCTCCCCGAGGTCTTAAGCCGGGTGCTCGAAGTGGGCCGAAAATACGACGTGCCCATCGGCAATGTGTTTCATGCAGGGGACGGAAATCTCCACCCACTCATCATGTTCGACGAAAGAGACCCGGACGAAAGGGCCCGGGTGCTCAAGGCCTCCTCCGAGATCCTCAAGCTCTGCGCCGACGCAGGAGGGACCATCAGCGGAGAGCACGGCGTCGGTCTCGAGAAGATCAATGAAACCTGTTTCATCTTCAATGACAGCGACTTGGCCTTTGAGCGGTCCATCAAGGATGCCTTTGACCCGGACGATATCTTGAATCCGGGCAAGATGGTGCCCGATAAACCCTGTGAAGAGGGCAGGGCGGCCTGATAGATAACAGGTGGAGCGGCGCCCCTTATGGCGCAGATTTACAAGGAGTAGAATAAAGTGGTTGACCTGTTAGAAAAACTGAGACCGCTCTCGGAAAGGATCGGGGCGGATCGAATGGAAACGGACGCAGCCATCGCTGCAGCGTATGCCGTGGACGGCCTGAGGCCCGAGGCCGTGATATTTCCCAGAAACACCCGGGAGGTGGCCGAGGTGGTCAAGGTGGCCGGCCGGGAACACCTGAGTGTCATCCCCTGGGGCAGCGGGACCAAGATGGGGATGGGGAACGTGCCTTCGCGGGTTGATCTGGTGGTCTGTTCTTCGAAGATGAATCACATGCTGGATGTGGATACGGCCAATCTCACCATTACGGTGGAGGCCGGTGTCAAATTCAGGGATATCCAGGCCAGACTGGCCACGGAGGACGATCGCTGCTATCTTCCCCTGGAGGATCTCACCACCAGCCAGGATGAGTTGATCTGTTCGGATCGCGCCAACAGCGGGTGCTTTCTCGCCATGGATCCCCCGTTCTGTGAGACCGCCACCATCGGCGGGATTGTGGCGGTCAATTCGAGCGGTCCGAGACGCCTCCTCTACCGATTTCCGCGGGACCAGCTTCTCGGAGCCCGTTTTGTGTCCCCCGACGGGGAAATCATCGGGACCGGTGGAAAGACCGTCAAAAATGTCTCCGGTTATGACATCTCCAAGCTCATGGTGGGATCGGCCGGGAGCCTGGGATACATCACCGAGATGACCTTCCGGCTCCTCCCCCTTCCGGAACATGTGGAGACCCTTGTCCTGACGTTCACCTCCTTTGACGGGGCTTGTGATGTGGCGGAGATGGTGCTGGATACCACGCTTCTGCCGGCCGCGGTTGAGATCATCAATCCGCGCGCTTGCGAGGCCCTTCCCCTGGGGGACGCAGCCGGCGGCGAGGCCGGGATCTATGGGGTGGCCGTGGCCATGGAGGCGTTTGCACCGGCTGTGACACGCATGAAGAAGGAGATCCTGGATATGGGACGACATAAAGGGGCCGTGGGGGATTTCGCTTTTGAGGAGGACGACCACCGGCGGTTCTGGCTCGGGGTGAGCCATTTGCAGGAATTCGGGAAGCTCAATGACCCACAGCCCCTATCCTTCCAGCTCACCTATCCCTTGTCCGGGACAAGAGACGTCGTCTCCCATGCGGAAGCGGCGCTCGCCGAGAGCCCTATGCCCCACGCCCTCATGGTCCACGTGGGCACGGGCGGCTCCGTGGTGACCCTGTCCCATGAGGTTTCGGAAGGCGAGGGCGAGAAACGGGTGATTGC
>JARRPY010000223.1:0-5368 GCA_037382425.1 Deltaproteobacteria bacterium | reverse complement strand
TATATTGCCAGATAACTGTCCGACATGTCATGAGGGAAATAAGACAGTTCAGAGTGGGACTGATACAATACCGCCGAAACCCCCGGATACCCCGAGAGGCATCCGAGGTTGGCACGTTGTCTACACGCTTTCCATGCCCTTGTCAAAGGCCGTCAGGTTGGACTCCAGAAAGGCTTTTTTGGTGGACGTGGAAATGACCGCTTTCATATCATCCGCCGTAATGGGGATGGTATCGGACCCGATGAGCGCACCCAGCATCACCATGTTCAAGGAGAGCGGGTTGCCCACGGATTCGGCGATCTCAATCCCGTCAAGGGCGATGAGACGCTTTGCCTTGGCCCTCATCAGGGCGAGACTTTCTTCAACCGGGGGATACGCGCCTTGTCCGATGGCGACGGTAAACGGGGGGAGGGGATGCGTGTTGGTGATGACCGTCGTCTCTTTATTGCACTTCACCAGGGCCCTCAGGGTCTCCAACGGTTCGAATCCGATGAGCACATCCGCTTCTCCATTGGATACAATGGGGCTGGTGACCGCTCCCATGAGCACTGCCGACTCCACAATACCCCCCCGCTGAGCCATTCCGTGAATTTCACTAACCACCGTCGGGATATCCCGTGTCAGTGCGGCCTCTCCCAGAAGGCGTGAGGCCAAAAGGTTTCCCTGGCCCCCTACACCGATAAATACCAATCGTTTTGTTTCCATAACCCCTCCCTCTTATCCTTTCACAGGTAGAATCGCGTTTTCCGGACAAACCTGAGCACAGACGGAGCAGCCGATACAGAGGTTCTTGTCGATCTCCACTTGCTCCCCATCGAGATACATGGCCGGACAGGCCAACAGATTGATACAGTCCCGATGGTTCTTGCACTTGGCGTGATTCACCTGAAATGGCTTGGATTTTCTGAACTGACCGGTGGCCTTTGCAAATAGCGGGCACATCTCTTGTGAAATAATCACCGAAATCCCGTCATAATCCCTGGCCGCCTTAACGGCCTCCACCGTTTTCTTCAATTTAAACGGTTTCACCACGTGGACATCTTCCACCCCCAAGCCGCGCACCAGATTCTCAATGGATATGCGGGTCCGTTCGACGCCCATGGGTGCGGTATCCACTCCGGGATGAATCTGATGGCCGGTCATGGCGGTGGTGCCGTTATCCAAAATCACCAGCGTGAACTTGTGATTGTTGTGAACCGCGTTGACCAGGCCCGTGATGCCTGAATGGAAGAAGGTGGAGTCCCCGATAAAGGATACCACCTTCTGGTCCGTGGCCTTGGAGAATCCACATCCGGAACTCACCGAAGACCCCATACAGATGACAAAATCGGCCATGGAGATGGGCGGCAACAGGCCCAGGGTATAGCACCCGATATCCGTCGGGTAAACGGCGTCCGTCCCATAGACCTGTTTTACCGCATAATAGGTGGCCCGGTGCGGACATCCCGCACACAGGTTGGGCGGCCTTCCGGGAAGTTGCGGAATGTCCGACACATCCAGCGTATCGGGCGGCTCATACGCGATGCCGAAATATTGCGCCACAGCCTCCCGGACCATGCCGGGGTCATATTCGTATAGTCGGGAAAACCGTCCCACCCCTTTTCCTTCGATGGGAACCGACAGATTATTCTCATGGGCAATGGCCTTCAACTCATTTTCATTGATGGGCTCCAATTCCTCCACCACCAGGACTTTCTCCATTTTCTTGAGGAATTTGATACACACATCCTCGGGGACGGGATAGGAAAGTCCCAGCTTGAGGATACTGACCTTATCTTTAATTCCCAGGTCATTCACGGCATCGGTCACGTAGTCAACGCTCACGCCGTTGGCCACAATGCCCCAGTTGCCGTTTCCCATGATCTGATTGTAGGCCTCCCCATCGGAAATGGCTTTGGCCCGGTCGTACTTTTCCAAAAGGGTCTTATGCAGATTCCTGGCCACTGCAGGGACCGCCACAAAATGAAATGGATCCTTCTCAAACGCGGCCTTCTTTTTCCTCGGTTTGAGTTCGCCGAGACGGACAGGCCCCCGGACATGGGCCAGTCGGGTGGTGATCCGGAGGATGACGGGCAACCCCAACTCCTCGGACAGATCAAAGGCCCGGATGGTCATATCCTTCATTTCCTGGGTGTTGGTGGGTTCCAGCATGGGGAGGCTCGAAAGCCGTGCATAGTAGCGATTGTCCTGTTCGTTCTGGCTGGAAAACAACGACGGATCATCCGCATTCACAATGACCATCCCCCCCTTGACCCCCACGTAGGCAAGCGTCATCAGCGGATCGGCCGCCACATTCAGGCCCACGTGCTTCATGGTCACCACCGTTCTCAGGCCGGATACTGCGGCGCCGGCAGCCACTTCCATGGCCACCTTTTCATTGGTGGAGTATTCGAAGTAGAGATCCGTTTCCTGGCTGATCTTGAAGAATTGCTCCGGGATCTCGGAGGAAGGGGTTCCCGGGTAGCAGGTGGCAAAGGCCGCTCCCGCCTCCAGGGCCCCACGGGCAATCGCCTCGTTTCCCAACAGGAGCATTCTTTCTCCCGGGGTGTCTGTCAACAACTTGTGCATGTTCTCGCCTCCGTATTAGTTTAGACTTTCGATAAACACATTTTTCTCAGTTGATTACCAAGGGCGTGACGGTCTCTTTTTTTAAACGGTTAAGGATCTCACTGAATGTCGAAGCTTTCTGCTTTTCCCGAATATTTCTTCCTCAGTTTGGGCTTTTCGATCTTTCCCGTGGGATTTCTCGGCACAACGTCAAAAAAGATTTGCCGGGGTCGTTTATACCTCGGTAACGCCTCGCAATGCGCCATCACATCATTCTCACTCAGGGTGGCCCCGGGTTTAACTTTTATGATGGCGGTCACAATCTCACCGAGGCGCTCGTCCGGCACCCCGATCACGGCGGCATCCTGAATTTTCCCGTGTTCCATGAGAAAATCTTCAATCTCCACCGGAAATATATTCTCTCCGCCGGTAATGATGACGTCCTTCTTCCGGTCCACCAGCCAGATGAATCCATCCTCGTCCACCCGGGCCATGTCCCCGGTGAGAAGCCACCCGTCCAGCAGGGTATTGGCTGTGGCCTCCGGATTCTTATAGTAGGCCTTCATGACCCCCGGCCCTTTCACCATCAATTCCCCGGCCTCGCCATGGGGCGCTTCCTCGAGATCAAATCCCACGATTCTATATTCCCAGTCAAATCCGGGAACCCCGATGGCACCCACCTTATGGAGATTCTCCATCCCCAGATGAACGCAACCCGGGCCCGTGGTCTCACTTAACCCATAATTGGTGTCATAATCGTGATGGGGAAACACCTTTTTCCAGTTTTTAACCAAGCTGGGCGGCACCGGTTGGGCCCCGATGTGCATGAGTCGCCATTGGTCCAATGTATAGTCGTCCAGCCGAACATCACCGTTTTCAACGGCAATGAGGATATCCTGGGCCCATGGCACGAGCAACCAGACGATGGTGGCCCTTTCTTCGGATACCGCCTCCAAGATCCATTCCGGCTTGATCCCTTTTAGGATAACCGCCTTTGCCCCCACAATGAAATTGCCGAACCAGTGCATTTTGGCCCCCGTATGATAGAGCGGCGGAATACACAGGAAATTGTCCTCGTGGGTCTGATGGTGATGACGGTTTTCAGTGATACAGGCGGCCTCGAGGTTGTAATGGGTCAGGAGGATCGGCTTGGGAGTGCCCGTGGTGCCGGATGTAAAGTAGAGGGCAGCCTCGTCTGTAACGTCAATGGGAACCCTGGGGGCTTCGGAACCCTTCCGAGCACCGTCCAAGAAGGCGGTCAAGGTTTCGGCCCAATGGGGCTTTATCTCTACAGGGCCTACGAAGATGTAATCCGTGATGAAGGGGAGATCCGCCTTGACGGCCTCTACCCGGTCAACAAACTCCTCGCCGAATACGAGCATCTTGGCTTCCGCGATTTCCGAACAATAGCGAATATCGTCCGCGGTAAAACGAAAGTTAAGGGGAACGGCCCATGCCCCGGTTCTTAAAATGCCAAAATAGAGAGGGAGCCATTCCATGCAATTCATCATCAGGTGAATGACTTTGTCACCCTTACCCACCCCTCTTTGGATCAAGGCATTGGCGAATCGATTGGCCATCTCATCGAATGCGCTCCAGGACATCTCCCTTCGGAGGTTCTTTGCCGGCTCCCGTTCGATCAGGGCGATTTCGTCTCCGTACATCCTGGCATTTCGAGCCAGAATCTCTGTGATGATCATCTCGTCACCCCCGAAAAGCTACATTTTAGCTATAAAGTGACTATAGATAAGGGGTTTTTGGGTGTCAAGAAAAAAGCCGGAGCGAAAAGGCTTGGGCAAGGAAATCAGGTTTCCTTATTCAGGCGAGCCTTGGCCATGGGTAGGAAGGGGGAATTGGGGTACGTTTGTACGAATTCCTTCAACAGCCCCTCGGCTCGCTGGGTCTGCCCATCCAGCCGAAAGACCCTCTCCAGGCTCAGCATGGCCGACTCCCTGAATGGATTATCCTGTGATTTAACCACAGGACTGAGCATATCGACGGCCTCTTTGTAGGCGCCTTTGGCCTCATAGCATGCGGCCAGGGCCAAGCGGTTTAAGCCCTTATACGCCTCCGTATCCGATAACGCTTCCGCGAAACGATCATAATGCTCGATGGCCTGATCATAATCCCCTTCCAGAAATTGGATGTGCGCCACCTGAGGTAATGCCAGGCGAGCCGCCTCAGACATGCCGTAATCATCAACGACTTTCTGAAAAAGCTTGGCTGATTCTTCCTGATCTTCGAGGCTTGCAGCAGGACCTTTGCCTTGGATCAGTATTTCGTAAGCCAGGTTATAGGCTTCCTGCCCCTTCTTATCCACATGCTGTACGTAGGTATATATGGAGAGATAACCGACGATGACGACCGCAAGACCGATACCGACGTATTTCAGTTCACGGAGGTGATCGTTAAAAAAATTCACGGCCCTTGAGGAAAAAGACAGAAATTCATCCGTCCCTTTTAACAGTTCTTTTCGGCTTAGCCTCTTCTTTGCCATGGGTAATTCAGACCCTCCCTTTTGATGACGCTATTGATTTTATTAAATATCAGATAGAAGGTTTTGAGTCAACCGCCTATCGCCTGGGCTTCACCGGAAAATGAGGCCATCTACCGATCACGGGGTTGCTGAAACAAGCCTTGCCATTTTCCCGGGGAAAGGAAATAATGATCACCCGTTACTTTACTGGACAAACCCATGAGGAGACCCGTTTCGTGCCTTATATAGACGCATTTTTGACCAAGCTCAACGCGTTTCCAGATGGTCTTATCTATTTTCTGCTGGGATTGAGTGCGTTTGTGGAAAATATCTTTCCGCCCATTC
>JARRPY010000222.1:0-6665 GCA_037382425.1 Deltaproteobacteria bacterium | reverse complement strand
TCGGCCTCCATTTGCCATTTTTTCACCACCTCAGCTTCGAGATTCTTCACCCCTTGCAGAAATCCTTCCTTAAATACGTCCAAAGATTTTCCTTTTTGAATAGAAGTATCGGCCAGCAGGGTAAGGGTTTCCGGTTCGGCATGAGCCCCCACCAACAGAAGCTTCGCAATGGACATGAGCATCTGAGTGTCGATGCCGAACGGGCAATACACCACGCAGCGCCTGCACCCTGTACAGGAGTAAGCGGCCTCGTAGAGTTCCTCGAGACTCATCTCCGTCAACTCTTTGCTTTCGCCCAATGACTTCCATAGTTTTCCCTGGCCTTTGAAATATTTCTTGTAGATTCGACGGACAATCTCGGCTCGGTAGGCCGCGATATACTTCACATGGGGCATGGATTCGTGCACATGACACGCCTTGGTACAGACGCCGCAGCGGGAGCAGGTCTCTAAGTAAAGCGTCATGGCCTGATTCAGTTTACTCCTGAAAAGCTCGAGTAATTCGTCTCGTGTATTTTGGTCCATCACTTACCTCTCCTTAGTCTGTTTATGGGCAATGCCAGAAATGAATGCATGATTTTGCTGAATGGGAAGAACATAAGGAACAGATTCGCAAAAAATACATGCAGAAGCAGCATGAAGGAGTGACCGGACAGGGTGATGTTCAGGGGAAGTTCGGGCCTGAAATGGATGAGGTTTAGGAGATATTCCCGATAGTCCTCTACCATCATCCCGTCATATTCGTACCACCTTCTTGCCCAATCCATCTCACTACCGAAAATGACCGTTAGGAAAAGGAGAACGAGCAAATAATAGTCTTCCGGGACCGACAATTCCCTGTTGGGAGAGACGAAGCGCCTGAGCAGAAAATAAAGAAGACAGATACTCAGGGTGAGCCCCACAAATCCTTTTCCCAGGAATACCTGATGATCGATAAACTGGAAAACGGCGAATTCCCCGAATAGCTCGATATGACCGATGATGACTAGGAGAAAAGCGATATGAAAGAGCATGAGGAACACCCATAGGGCCGGATTGTGCCGCCGGATCGTCGGCAAAAGAAACGTATCACCTACGGCGTACAGCCATCTGGGGCGCTTCTCCGGGTAGATTTGAAGTGTTGTGGGGTTTTTGGGTTTGCGAAAAATTCCAACGAGCCTCAGGACAATACCAACAAAGAAAACAGCAAACGCCACATAGACCATCGGAATCAGTACAATGTAATAAACCGTCTGCATAAGAATCTCCCTATCTGAATCCGCTCAAATAGTGAAAAGACCGTGCTGCGCCGAATGGAGCAGCACCGCACCAACATTTACACATTTCGTCTAATATAAAATTTGATCACACCATCTTTCTGTTCCGTTTTGAGGATTTCATTGCCGCTGGTCGTGGCCCAGGCCGGAAAATCCGATAGGGACCCGGGATCCGTCGTAACCGCCTCGATCACCTGTCCGATTTCTACCTCCTTGATTCCTTTACTGACCTTCACCACCGGCATGGGGCACGGCATTCCTTTAAGATCCATCACCTTATCCGCATTGATTGCTTCGCTCATTTTACATCCTCCTTTACATTTGTGGATTTGCAGTCCCGTTCGATTTCGGGTTGTTAAATAAACAATTGCACTTTGCTGGTGGCCGCCTCCTGGAGGAATGTGGCCACGCCGCAGTAGGTCAAATTGGGGTATTCGATCATTTCCTCCCTTTTGAACCCCATGAGATCCATGGACATCTCACAGATGAAGATCCTGACGCCGAGTTCCGCGGCCATTTCCAGCATCTGCTCAAGAGACGCCACATTTTTTTCTTCATCAGGGATTTCATCATCCCGGTGCCCATGCCGCCCATGTTCATCTGGGACAGCTTCACCTCATTCATCCCTTTGGGGAGCATACGACCAAACATCTTCCCCATCAGATCCTTGCCTCCGGCCTTCTTTTTCTTGTCCCGCAGCACAGGCGTCCCCCAGAATGTAAAAAACATCACCACGTCCATTCCCATGGCCACCGAGCCCGTGGCGATGACGAAACTGGCCAGGACCTTGTCCAGGTCCCCGCTGAAGACCACCATGGACAATTTATCCTCCGGTGCGTTTTCAGACAGGGTGTCCACCTGTTTTTTGAGATCCGACACCTGCTGCATCATTTGCTCTTCAAAATTAAGCGTCTCTTTCTTCTGTTCTGTCTGTTGCATAATGCCCCTCCTTCCAGAGTTTTCCCTTATTAGTTCATACTATTAACTATATAGGTAAAAAAATTTCCCGATCAGGCCTGCCTTATACCCCTTTCTTGGGTTTTCGAGGCCGATCCACGGTTAAGAGGACCGCACGCACAATCTCTCATCTTTAATAGGCTGACCAAACGCTTCGCGTTATACCAACTCCTCCTTGACCGCCTCCATGGCAGAGTGCAAGAACTCCACATAGGACAGCATGTTCCGCCGCTCATCAGGGGTCATCTGTAGAAGTATCTTTCGATGTATATCTTTTTGTAATATTTCAATATCTTTTGTCACCTTCATTCCCTTCGGGGAGAGGCTCAAAAGTTTGATTCGCCCATCTCTGGGATCTTCTATCCTCTCGATCAGGCCCTTATCCAGGAGGCCGCTCACCAGTTTGGTGACCCGGCTTTTGGCCACGTCCAGGCGCTCGGCAATGGTCTTTACCGTCAGATACCGCTCGCCATTGAAGAGCATCAGGCACGTGAGCTGTGCATAGGGAAGCGAGAACCGTTGAGACTCGTAGAATTTTCGGTCTTCGCAGCATTCCACGATCTCTTTTATCAAATCCTGGAGTCGCTCGGTCTGATATTCCAGCAGTTCGGTATGGGTGACTTGGGGCTGTTCGTTCATAGTATTAACATAATAGACGTCATTCTTAACCGTGTCAAGTAAAAATTTTAAATTCCAATACACAAAAATCCTTAACTACTTGATTTTTAGGGATAAGTTCTGGAGTAAAAAAAGTCATTGAGACGATAAAGAAAGACTATACTGTTAACTTAATGAAAAAGGGCCGCAACTCTCAGCGGCCCCTTTTCACTGCGGGAGGCGAAGGAATATCTATTTTTGGACGGCCGGCAGGCTACTTGCGAAAGGCCCGGTAAAGCTTGCTGGCACTGATCATGGACGCACCATGAAAGGCTGCATCGAAGATGTCCTGGTCGGTCCAGCCCATCTCCCGAAGCGCCTCCACATCTTTCTCCTCCACCCGGTCGGGGGTTTTGATCACTTTGAGGACAAACTGCATAAGGGCCTTTTGAGACGCTTCCAGGGGGGCTTTCTGCGGGTCGGCCTTGAGTGCCTCAAGGTCCTCATCTGAAAGTCCGCCGGCCATTTTCAGGAGCCCTGCGTTGAGCTTGATGCAAAACGAATAGTCCAGTTCGCTGGCGGCCAGATAGCGGATCATGGCCAAAAGACCCATATCCAGCTTGGTGTGGGTCATATAATAGTGGATGATTTGACTTTGAAGGTGAGCCAGTTCAGGGCTTGCGCTCATGAGAACAAGCGGCTCGGGCACAGGCATGCCGTCGGGGAAGACAGAATAGGCCTCTGCTACTTTTCCGGTGGCGTCCTCCGGTCGGACCGTATCTAGTTTAAACATGTTTTTCTCCTTTCTATCATCACAAAATCGTGGTGCACTCCAGATCGAGGGCATCTGCCACTGCCGGGTAGGTAAGCTTTCCGTTGTAGATGTTCACCCCCTTTGCCAGGGCCGCATCCGCTTTTATGGCCTCATCCACGCCCTGATCCGCCAGTTTCACCAGATAGGGAAGCGTGGCATTGGAGAGGGCATAGGTACTGGTTCGGGGCACGGCGCCTGGGATGTTGGTCACCCCATAGTGAAGGACGCCGTCGACGACATACACCGGCTCGGAATGGCTTGTGGGGGAGATGGTCTCGCAACACCCGCCCTGGTCCACGGCCACATCCACAATGACACTCCCCGGCTCCATTCGGCGGATCATCTCACGGGTCACCAGACACGGGGCCTTGGCCCCTTTCACCAGCACGGCGCCGATAAGAAGGTCCGCCCGTTTGACGGCCTCGGCAATGTTGAATGGATTGGCGCTCAGGGTGCTCAAGCGTCCGTGCAGCACCTGGTCCAGATAGCGGAGGCGGTCCGCATCAATATCCAGAACGATGACGCCGGCACCCATGCCCAGGGCGACCTGGGCCGCGTTGATCCCCACGACGCCGGCACCCAGGATGGTCACATCCGCCGGGCGCACACCCGGCACCCCGGATAAGAGCTTGCCCCGGCCCCCTCTGTTCTTCTGTAAATATTGGGCCCCCAGTTGAACCGCCATGCGGCCCGCCACCTCACTCATGGGCGTCAGCAGGGGCAGACGCCCCCCTGACGCCTCCACGGTCTCGTAGGCAATGCCGGTGACGCCCCGTTTCATCATCTCCAGGGTGAGGTCTTTTTCCGCTGCCAGGTGGAGATAGGTAAACAGCGTCAGGCCACTTCGCAAAAAGGGATATTCGGATGCCTGGGGTTCTTTGACTTTCACGATGAGTTCAGCGGTCCAGACCTCTTCGGCCGTTGGCACCATTCGCGCACCGCCCCGGTCATACTCTTCATCCAAAAACCCGCTCCCCTCGCCCGCCCCCGTCTGAACCAGGACCTCGTGTCCCGAGTCCACCAATTGACGCACCCCACCCGGCGTAATGGCCACCCGGTACTCATTATCCTTTATTTCCTTGGGCAAACCGATCATCATGATGCTCTCTCCCCGTACACCCATTATGTCGGGCTTCTTATAAACACCTGGTCTCAGTTCTTTAAGCCCGAGTTCAAAGACCTAAAATGTTACTATTTTTCCAATTCGGTGGTCAAGCCACGGCCGGGGTCCGATCGCCTCCGAGCGGGCAATATCGTCTTGATACATTTGTAAAAAGTCGAAAGTGCGCTTATTCCGTCATTCCGGCAAAAGCCGGAATCCCGTCTTATCAAGCAGTTGCGGAAATTCTGGACCCCGCTTTTCAACGGGGTGACGACGTTTTACGAGACCGTCAGTCGTGAGGTCAACTTTTTCTTGACAATCAACATCTGTATACTATACTAAATAACTATGGAAATTTATATCGTTGTTCGGCTGCTGTCAAGGGGCGGAGACGCGCCGCTTCCGATCTGATTTAAAACCCATAACCATAAACAGATATTGCATCGAACAGAGCTAAAAACAGATGCCATCGGATTCGGTTCAAAAAATAAAGATCGCCTCCATAGCGATCAGCAACACAAAGGGGACCCCCAAAGAGACCTCGCAGCCGAACGCATCGATGGGGCGCGAAATCAGGGTCTGGCCGTCGACTTTGGAAGTTTTGCCGAGAATATCGCGACCTCGGGCATCGACTGGCGGGAGGTTTCGGTGGGCACCCGAATCGTTCTCGGAGACTCGGCGATGGTGGAGATTACCCAGAAGGGAAAGGAATGTCACCACCGCTGCGCCATCTATTATCTGGCCGGCGACTGTATCATGCCGCGGGAAGGCATCTTCGGAAAGGTCATTCAAGGGGGCAGGATAGCGTGCGGTGACGCGATCCGTATTTTAGAATGAACAAGAAAAGTGTCCAGGACGGACCGGAGTAAAAACATACGCCATGGCGAAAACAATACAAGAAATCAATGAAAAGATACGATCCGGAGACGTGGTGGTGCTCACCGCCGAAGAGGTAATTAACGTGGTCCGTAAAAAGGGGGTCAGACAGGCCTCCCGTGAGATAGACGTGGTCACGACAGGGACCTTCAGTCCCATGTGCTCCTCCGGGGTCTTCTTGAATATCAAGCAGGAAAAGGAAAAGATGAAGTTCGGGGGCGGATGGGTGACGCTAAACGGCGTTCAGGCATACGCCGGCCTGGCCGCCGCAGACATTTATCTCGGCGCCACGGCCCTGTCCGAAGGGGACCCCCGTAATGGCAACGGTCACCCGGGCCGGTTCAGATACGGCGGCGCCCATGTGATCGAAGATCTGGTGCGGGGCAAACAGGTCCTGCTCAAGGCGGAAGGCTACGGCACCGACTGCTATCCGAAAAAATGGCGGGAGCAGATGGTCGGCTTCGATGACATGAATGAGGCCTTCCTGTTCAATCCCAGGAACTGCTATCAGAATTATAATGTGGCGGTAAACCTCTCTGACAAACCCATTTACACCTACATGGGCAAGCTCAATCCAAGAATGGGAAACGCCAACTACTGCAGTGCGGGCCAGCTTTCTCCATTGCTGAATGACCCCCTGTACCGCACCATGGGCATCGGTACCCGCCTTTTCCTGAGCGGCACACAAGGGTACGTGGCCTGGAACGGCACCCAGCACAATCCCCATGTCCCCCGCCTGGGAAACAAAACCCCGCGTGCAGGGGCCGGCACCCTGGCCCTGGTGGGCAACCTGAAAGAGATGGATCCCAGATGGCTGCGCGCCGTGTCCTTCACCGGGTACGGGGTCAGCCTGAGTGTGGCGGTGGGACTGCCCATTCCGATCCTCGACGAGGAGATCATGGCCTTCGTGTCCGTGTCCGATGCGGATCTGAAAGCACCCGTCGTTGACTACAGCCGGTTCTATCCCACCGGTGAGGGAAAGCCCAAGCTGGGCGAGGTGACTTATGAAGAGTTGAAGAGCGGCGCCATACGGCTCAATGGCAAGGATGTGCCCACCGGATGCT
>JARRPY010000221.1:0-5384 GCA_037382425.1 Deltaproteobacteria bacterium | reverse complement strand
CGAGATGGGGTAAAGCGATCCCTTAAAGCCGTACCGGATATGACTTTGTAAAATAAGCTGCCCAAAAGACCCTGGCGTCCCAATGCCCCCGAACAGGGCATACCCTCTGGGGTTGAACATCCGGTCCAGTTGTTGGCGTTCTTGAGGTGTCATGTTCAGCCGATTATGGTGATGCACTCACGGCTCAGCGATTCGCCTGAGACTGTTTCCCACCCCACACGAAGGGCCTACCCATCGATTGGATGTTCATTTCACGGTTTCTGTCCAAGCGGGACCGCACACTCGGAAGGATCTCCGGCCAGTTTGGCCAGGCCGTGGGGGAGGGCGGGGAGGACCACGGCCAGATTTTCTTTGGCGCCGCGCGGACTGCCGGGGAGATTGATAATCAGGGTGTGCTTCCGGACACCGGCCATGGCCCTGGAGAGCATGGCATGGGGGGTTTTCTTAAGACTCTCCGCCCGCATGGCCTCGGACATGCCCGGGACCTCGTAATCGATGACGTGCTTCATGGCCTGCGGGGTAAGGTCGGTCGGGCTGAGGCCGGTGCCCCCGGAAGTGAGGATCAGGGCCAGGCCTTCCCGGTCCACCCAGTGCGTCAGGATCCCGACGATTTGATCCACATCATCGGGGACCGTTGCTCGTTGGGCCACCTCAACTCCCTGGTCCCGAAGCATGTTCGCGACCACCTCGCCGCTTTCATCGGCCCTCAGGCCTTTTGAGCCCTTGTCGCTGATGGTGAGGATGCCGGCTCGGATCTTTTCCACTACTCCTCTTCTTTGGCCGCGGCCACCACCTTTTCGGTCAATTGGGCCGGCAGTTCCTCGTAGTGGGAATGTTCCATTCGAAAACTACCGCGTCCTCCGGACATGGAGTTGAGATCCAGGGCGTAGGTCAGCACCTCGGACATGGGGGCCTGGGCCTTGATGATCTGATATTTCCCCTGGGAATCCATGCCGAGGACCCGGCCTCGACGGCCGTTGAGATCGCCCATGACGTCGCCCATAACATCTTCGGGTACGGTGATTTCCAGCTTCATGATGGGTTCCAGCAAAATGGGATTGGCGCTCTCCATGGCCTTCCTGAGGCACATGATGGCCGCCATCTTGAAGGCCATCTCCGATGAATCCACCTCGTGAGACTTGCCGTCATAAAACCGTACTTTCAGATCCACCACCGGATACCCGGCCAAGGAGCCACTCTCTAAGGCTTCATTTAGGCCCTTCTCCACGGCGGGGACGAAACTTCGGGGCACATTCATGCCTGTTAGGGCCTCTTCAAATTCGAACCCCGTGTCCGGTTCCAGGGGCGAGACATCGAAATGAACCTCGGCGAATTGACCTCGTCCGCCCGACTGCTTCTTATGACGGTAGACAACGCCGTTGGCCGCCTTCTTGATGGTCTCCCGATAGGGCACCTTTACCGGTTTCAGGTTGACTTCCACCCCGAATTTTCGGTTCAATTTGTCACACGTGGCCTCCAGGTGGAGTTGGCCGGTTCCGGAAAGAATGACATCCCCGGTGTGAGGATCCCGTTCCAGTTTGAGGGTGGGGTCTTCTTCGAGGAGTCTGGCCAGAGAGGTGAAGACCTTTTCCTCGCTGCCGGGGACCTTGGCTTCCACCGCATAGGAAATGGCCGGGGGGATGACCTCCGTGGGTTGGTAAATGATCGGATCAGCGACGGCACAAAGGGTGTCACCGGTGGCCGTTTCCTTCAACTTGGCCACAGCGACGATGTCCCCGGCAACGGCGGTTTCAATGGATTGTTGCTTCTTGCCCTCAATGTCGAGAAGGTTCCCCAGTTTTTCCTTGGTGTCCTTGTTGGGATTCAATACCGTGGTATCCGGTGCCAGCGTTCCTGAAAAAATCCGCATGGTGGTCAATTTTCCGGCAAACGGATCGGCCACGGTCTTGAAGACCAGGGCGGAGAAGGGTGCATCCGGGGAGGGCTCCCGTTCGAGTTCCTCTTCTCCTCCGGGCACCCGGCCCTTTTTGGATGGTCGTTCCACAGGCGATGGGAGACAGTCAACAATGAGATTCATCAGCTGCGGCACCCCCATATTTAAGAGGGCGGATCCGCAGGCTACGGGTGTGAGGGTCCCTGATTTTATCCCCTGAACGAGGGTGGTCTCGATTTCCTGGTTCGTGATGTCTTCTCCTTCGAGATATTTTTCCATCAGATCGTCGTTGGCTTCGACGGTGTTCTCCACCATTTTTTCACGCCACTCGGCAACCACATCCTCCATGTCGGAGGGAATGTCTCCGGTTTCGAAGTCACCGCTGCCGTCTTTCTTGTATGTATATGCCTTCATCTTGATCAGGTCGACCACGCCGGAGAAATTGTCCTCGGCGCCGATGGGAATAAAGATGGGGGTAGTATTGGTTTCGAAGTTTTGTGACACCGCCTCCAGCGTCTGGTAGAAGTCGGCGCGCTCGCGGTCCAACCGGTTAATGAATACGATTCTCGGGAGTGCTTGCTCATCGGCAAATCCCCACACCTTTTCCGTTCCGACCTTGACGCCGGCAGTCGCGTCCACCACGAGCACGGCCCCGTCTGCAGCCTGAAGTGAGAGCTTGGTATCGGATAGGAAGTTATCTTCGCCCGGGGTGTCAATGACGTTGATGCGGATTTTTTTCCAGTTCAAGTGATGAAACGCGGTGCTCAACGTGGTTTTTCGCTTAATCTCTTCCGGCTCAAAATCGAAGTTTGATGATCCGTCGTCCACCTTGCCGAGCCGTTTGGTGACCTTTCCGTTAAACAGCATGGCCTCCGCCAGGGAGGTTTTCCCCGACCCGCCATGGGCAATCAGCGCCACGTTTCGAAGTTGTTCGTTGTTTTTTTCCATGCTCAAACCCTTTCCTATGTCAAAATTTGCTGGTTCCCTATCCTATCTGGGAATAGGTCAAATACCTACCCTAACAGGAAATTCAAAGTCAAGCCAAGAATTTTCTTGGGAAATTTTTAATTGCCAATTCAGCTAAATGTGTTATCATATAAAGTTTGTGACGATGCATCTTAGCCCTTCAGCTTTAGACTGAGGGCGCACGGGACCTGTAGCCATGTTGATCAAAGATGGCATAGCGCTTTTCCTGACGTATCTCAGGGATCAGAAGGGATATTCCGAGCACACGGTTCGGAACTATCGCATCGACTTGGCGCAGTTCCTGAGATTTTTAGAGACCCGGGAGGGATCATTTCCGTCGGACGGGGGGGCAGGCGCAGAAGGGTATCCCCGGGTAGAGGCCATTACGCCTCGGGAAATGAGACAATACCTGGGCAGTCTTTACGGGAAACTGAAACGAAGCTCCATAGCCCGCAAACTCTCGGCGGTCCGCTCCCTTTTCCGTTTTCTCGAACGACAGGGCATCATCCAGGGGAGCCCGGCAGGGGAGATATCCACCCCCAAGCTGGAGAAACCGATTCCGGGGTATCTCACGGTTGACGATATGTTCAGGCTTCTCGATCGGCCGGATGGAAAGAATGCGCTGGGGCTCAGGGATCTGGCCATATTGGAAGTCCTTTACTCTTGTGGTATTCGTGCCCAGGAATTGGAGGGATTGAATCTTTCCAGCATTGACTACGACCAACGGTTGATCCGGGTCATGGGCAAGGGGCGTCGGGAGCGGGTGGTCCCGGTGGGGCGTCAGGCCTTGCGGGCGGTCGAGGCGTACTTAGATGCCACAAAGAAATTAAGAGATAGAACGGCCGGAATGTCTCCCCAAAGTCCGCTGTTCATCAATTTCAGAGGCGGCCGGTTGACCACCCGAAGCATCGCACGGATTGTCCGGCGCTATGTGAAGGAGATGGGTGTGGCAGGGGGTATCAGTACCCATTCCGTGCGGCATACGTTCGCCACGCATCTCTTGGACGGGGGTGCGGACTTAAGGAGCGTTCAGGAACTGTTGGGGCACAAGAGCTTAAGCAGCACCCAGCGCTATACCCATGTGAGCCTGGACCGACTCATGGAGGTGTATGATCGGGCGCACCCACGGGGTTAGCGTCTTCGATTATCACTTTTACGCGGAAAGCGAACATGATGTTATTGAGTTTAACCCATGTGCGTAACCAGCCATACCGGTTTTAGGTTCCGGGTGTCAGGGGTTAGGAGATATGGGATGAGAGGCATCGATTTGACGGAAAGCCATGAAAACAGGATACGGGCGACCACGGTCCTAGCGGTGAGGAAGGGAGGGCGGGCGGTGATGGCCGGAGACGGCCAGGTGACCCTTGGGGAGACCATCATGAAGCACAAGGCCACCAAGGTCCGCCACATGTATAGAGATCGCGTGCTGGTGGGATTTGCAGGGACCTCGGCCGATGCCTTTAATCTTTTTGAAAGGCTCGAAGGAAAGCTGGAGTCCTTTAACGGCAACCTTCAGCGGGCTGCAGTGGAACTGGCAAAGGACTGGCGGACGGATAAGATCCTGAGGCGTTTGGAGGCACTCTTGTTGGCCATGGATAAGGATTATTTGTTGATCATTTCCGGTACCGGGGATGTGATCGAGCCGGATGAATCGGTGGCTGCCATTGGATCGGGCGGACCCTATGCGGTGGCCGCGGCCAGGGCACTGGTGGCCCATTCAGATCTGAAGGCCGATGAAGTTGCCGAGGAAGCCATGAAGATCGCGGCCTCCATATGCCTCTACACGAACGATCAGATCACGGTTACCACCCTCGAGAATGAAAAAGAGCGTAGGGATTGAGGTATTGATGGAAGATGAGGTGATGAAAAAAGAGATGTCCAATGACGTCCTCACGCCAAGGGAGATCGTCGGGGAACTGGATAAATATATTATCGGGCAGGATGAGGCCAAACGGTCTGTGGCCATTGCCTTGAGAAACCGATGGCGGCGGCAGCAGGTCCCCAAAGAACTCAGGGACGAGATCGCACCGAAGAATATCATCATGATGGGACCCACCGGTGTGGGGAAGACGGAAATCGCCAGGCGACTGGCCCGGCTGGCCAACTCCCCGTTTCTAAAGGTGGAGGCCACCAAGTTTACAGAGGTGGGATATGTGGGCCGTGACGTGGAATCCATGGTCAGAGATCTCACCGAATTGGCCGTAAACATGGCCAAGAAGGATGAACAGGACATCATCAAACCCAAGGCCCGGGAATTGGCGGAAGAACGCCTGTTGGATATTCTGTTGCCCAAGAAGAGCGACGAGACGCAGGAAGAGGAGGATGGCGAAAAAGAAAGAACCCTGGAGGTGGTGAAGTCCGATTCCGATAAACTGGACCCGTCGGTCAACACCCGGGAAAAACTGCGACGCATGCTCAGAAACGGAAGACTGGATAAACGCTACGTGGAATTGGAAGTAGACAGTGCCACGACCCCCATGGTGGAAATATTTTCCAATGCAGGCCTTGAGGAGATGGAGTTTAA
>JARRPY010000220.1:0-5415 GCA_037382425.1 Deltaproteobacteria bacterium | reverse complement strand
CCCGAGCAAAGGGAAGACGGAGATTCTATGGAATTAAGCTATTTGTTTCGGATCCCAACATGATGTCGAAAACTGGGAATGCGAACAGGTTTTTTGACCGTCCCCTTCTGGTGCTTGACGATCCAAAGCATTCCGCCTTTGAAAATCGATGGGCCGCATTCGGGAATATATCATCAGCAATGCGCTGAAATGGGAATTTGACCGGGAAAATCCTGTGGTAGGGGCGGGTTTGAAACCCGCCCAATGTGAAGGACAATCATTAAAAACGAAATCATCCTCTACAGCACCCCGGAAGGAAACAAAAAAGTCGGCGTCCTGTATCATGATGAAAACTTTTGGCTGACCCAGAAGGCCATTGCACAACTGTTCAATGTGGAAGTCCCGGCTATCAGCAAACACCTTGGCGATATTTACGATTCAGGAGAGTTGGAGAGGGAGGCAACTGTTTCCATTTTGGAAACAGTTCGCCGGGAGGGTAGCCGCGACGTCAAACGGAAGCTGGAATATTACAACCTCGACGCCATCATTGCCGTGGGATACCGGGTCAACAGCTATCAGGCCACTCAGTTCCGGATCTGGGCGACCAAAACGTTGAAGGAGTTCATCATCAAGGGCCTTGTGCTGGATGATGAGCGGCTCAAACAGGGAAAGCATTTCGGCAAGGATTATTTCGATGAGCTTCTGGAGCGGATTCGTGAAATCCGGGCCAGCGAGCGCCGATTTTACCAGAAGATCACCGACATTTACGCACTTTCGGCAGATTACGACAAAAACGCTCCAATCACCCAGGAATTTTTCGCCACGGTTCAAAATAAACTGCACTGGGCCATTACCGGTAAAACCGCCGCTGAAATCATCTATGACTCGGCGGATGCAGTGTGATCCGGGCCGGACCAAGGGAACTGATTGATATTATTAACGACATTGTAACAAAAGAGCCTCATATTGGGCCTATAATCGTCTTTTTGGCCCCGAAAAGAGGCATTTCCGCCAGGGACATGAATAAACGAGAGAGGGAATTTTATAATAAAAAAGGATAAAAAAATCCGGATTTTAAGGATGAAGATGAGGAGAGGGAATTCTGGGTTACTCATTCACCTCTTGATTATTTTGACAATATGTCTGTTAAGAGCGCTTCTTTTCTCAAACTTAAGCCCTCGGTAAAATCGATCTCCATACGGCTGCCGGAGGACATGCTGGCGGAAGTGAAGATCCTTGCGAACAAAAAAGATGTGCCTTACCAGAGTCTGGCAAAGATCTATCCTGCAAGGCAAATCTCCTTAGAACGTGGAATATTACACAAGGTCTCTCAAAGAAAGGGTAGGTCAAATGAAAGAGCTTGATAAGTGTGTTGAGTGGCTGGATGGGGGCGGTGAGAGTACTGAAATCGGTTATTTCAACCCCAATGGACAGCAATGTGAAGGTCATTGCGGTGTGGAGGGAACCGATAACAATCAATACGTCTACAAGACCGAATGTACGTATTGCGGATATGTGTACGGCACCAATGGGTCTGACATGCATGAGAGGAAGTGCCCCGAGTGTCAAGGAGGCGCACCCGGGATCCGGTATTGGCGGATTCTCGGGAAGTGACACTGTCTCAGTTTTTGAGCGGGTGTTCGTGTATGAGCACTCACGAACGATTATGACGGTGATAAGGGTAGGCGTTCGTTGAAGCCGAAAAAGGTAGCTGGCCATTTGAGAAAAGGTATGGTTAAGACCGTTAAAATTGTCCTATGGATTCTGCTGGGGTTGTTTTTGATCGCGTATATATTCAGGCAGCTTTCTTGGACTTGATAAAAAAGAGCGATCAGGGGGATGTAACAAACCGGTCCTGCACAGGAATGTCCATTGATGCCGATTCTGTTAGGCCTGAGATAAATGGAGGGCTTTGCCCGCATGTATTATTTCGAGTCCTTGATTCATGAGGCTGTGAAGCTCAGACATCAAGGTATTTCGGTATCCAAGATAGCACGCGCGATGAGCCACTTATATGAAGAGCCCGAAATGGGTGAGCCGGTCCAAGCGGCGCTCGAGGACCCGTTTTTCCCGCTCACACTCTACGAAAAACACCATATGTTGGTTTGCAAGAAAGGTAAAGCCGGTGTGGCCAGGGCAGGGCAGGATCTGTTCCTATTAGGCCAGATGTATCTGAGGATTCGCAAAGATATTGACCGGTACTTTGACGCCCGGCGAATGACCTGTGTCGATTTGAGTGGCGATGCCACACAAAAGGTATCTCCGGACGATTGGTGCAGTCTTTGCGGCGAATGCTGTCAGCTTAAGGGCACGGTTCCGGATCCTCCGGAGACCGTTCGTTATCCCGGATACTGGTATGCGTATATTGCAGGAGACGGCCCATTGGTTCAACGATTCTGTCCCTTCCTGTTTGAACTCCCTGTGCAGGGGCTTTTCTTTTGTGCGATCCACCATATCAAACCCCTTACCTGTCTGGCTTATGGAAAAGAGGATTGCGAACAAAGCCATCCCGGGATGCCGGTATCCGGGCTTTAGCCTTTTATTTTGCAAATATTCCGATTTTCAGAATACACACGGTTAGCGGAACAAAAAAAGGTGCGTCGATCGTTTAGAGGTCTCACAGGAAGAGACGGTTGTAAACGTGTAGTGACTCATCGTAAAATAACAGAAAGCTGAGTCTTAACATGTTCTTTTTAAGAGAGGTGTGAGATGGAAAAGAAGTGGTCATACAAGGATTACGAGATAGAGGCGGGGTTGAAGCCGGGTAGCGAGCATTTTCAGTACTTCTTTTCGGTGTTCAAGGATAAAGAGAAGAAATGTAATTACTGTGTCTGGATAGAAGATGATGCGCTATCCCGCTTTGGTGGGGGAGAGAATTTTGATGCCATCGTCGCTTCCGAAGGCGAAGCATGGGAAAAATGGGTCAAGGCCCAGATCGATGCGGGAGATTTTCAGAACAAAGTGCTCAAATTTGAAAAGGATGGGGAAAAAGAGATCGACCTTTCGGAAATGCGGGAGCATCTTAAAATGGGGTAGAGGGAACCCTTATTTTTTGCGTTTCGTCCATAACCAAAACGGGCCGGTCTAAAATATCTGGCCGGATTGTTTTCCGGCCTGCTGGTTCTCTTCAGCCGAACGGGCCAAGAGTTGTTCCAGACGATTGGTATAGACAATCATCATATAATATTCCGGCTGATCGTCGCGGCCCAAGAGTCGTGCGATAACGAACACATCCTTATGCTTATGCCAACTCAGGGACCAGCTTTGTCCCTTTGACGTCGAGATTTTTTGCGGAGTGCCATACTTTTCCTTCACGCGCTCGATAAGTTGGGGGATGTCTTCTTTTGGGGCGATCATTTTGATCAAGAGAGGACAGCCTGAATGGTGACCGTAAATGAGTTGAACATAGGTAAAGACGCTGCTTCCGTCCTGTGTATTCCGAAACGTCAGTTTTGTCGCCGGATATTCTTTCAGCACCACGTCATTGACATTCAGCCGCTGATTCAATTTCGCCAGATCAGGGTAGTAGCGCTTTAAGAACCCGTCATATTTCATTTCCAGGTCTATTGAGGTGCGGGGATTGACTGCGGCGGAGCCTAAGGCATCCTTGAGGCGGTCCCGCACATCGCCGTCAATAACCGTGTTGGCACCAATACCCATGAACTCAAAGGATTCCGGAACCGGTGACGCCTGCGGTTTTCTTTCGCCCTCATTTCCGCATCCTGATAGAACAACCCACATCATGCAAGGGATCAGGATCCATATGATATGATTTAGCTTCGTTCGGTTCATCTCCAAGACCGGATCGATGGATATAATTGGAAGACAGTGCCTGCAGGCTTTTCGAGCGTCTTTATGGAGTGTGGCATGGAAACGTCTAAAATTCAAGCAGAGAAGGGCGAGGCTGTTGTTGAAACCGGTTGTTTGGGATTGAAATAGACCATTCGAAGTGGATACAACTTCTTGACTTTGCTTGAATTTTCCATATGCTAAGCTTCAGAAGGTGAAATTCGCTCCCTGGGGGCATTTAAGACGTCATCAGAATCAATTTCGGGTGATCCCATCGAGAAAACACCATTTCAAATAACGAACGTCCGACGGTTTATCGCATTTCGGGTCTTTTTCAATTCCCGTTTCTACTACCCGGTTTTCACCATCCTGTTCCTCGATTTCGGCTTGACGCTCGAGCAATTCGCCTTACTCAATGTCGTATGGGCAGTGACCATTGTCCTCCTGGAGGTCCCCTCGGGCGCCCTCGCAGATACCATCGGCAGAAAAAATTTACTGATCTGCACGGGGGTGTTTATGGTGCTTGAGATGGCCCTTCTTTGTTTTGCGCCCATGGGCAATCCCCGTCTGCTGTTTTATATCTTCATGGCAAACCGGGTATTGAGCGGCAGTGCCGAGGCCGCGGCCAGTGGTGCGGATGAGGCCCTTGCCTATGATTCACTCAAGAAAGAAGGCGACTCAAGGGACTGGGGCCTGGTCCTGGCCCGCCAGATGCGCTTTCAATCCGCGGCATTCATCGTGGCCATGAGTGTGGGAGGGGCGGTGTATGACCCTGCCTTGATGAACACTTTGGCGACCTGGCTCGGGATACCCATCACATTCAATCAAGATATTACTCTACGATTTCCGCTTTTTCTGACCCTGGGCACGGCCATCATGACCTTCTGGACCGCGCTACGCATGAAGGGAACCCTATCCGAGACGGGTGAAAAAGAGATCCCCGAAAAAAATGGGCTACACGCCCTTATGAATGCCTTCAGATTAACGTTTCAGGCGGGGACATGGATTTTAAAGACGCCGTTTGCGTTGGTGATTATTTCAGCCGTTGTGGTATTTGATCACATCATGCGACTGGTGGTCACCCTGGCCAGTGAATATTATCGGCTTATTGCACTGCCCGAAGCGACCTTTGGATTGATCGGATCGGGCATGGCTCTCCTGGGATTCTTCATTCCCCATGTTGCGCTGAAACTGGTCCGACACCATACACCGAGGTTCAACCTGGGTGTCATGATCGGGCTGACCCTCATGGGGTTGATGGGTCTGAGTCTCTTCATGCCGGTGGCGGGTCTGATCCCCATGGTTCTTCTTCGAAGCGCCATGTTTCTGTTGGCATTTTTCACCAGTCATTACCTGAACCGGATTACCCCTTCATCCCAGCGCGCCACTGTTTTGAGTTTCAAGGGGCTCACCATCAATCTGGCTTATGGGCTCATCGGGCTTGCCTATTCGCTGTTGCTGGGGGTGATTCGATCTCGTATAGTGGAAACAAATCCCGGCCTATCGGGAGAGCACTTGGAGACCATGGTTTTCATTCGATCCTTTGCCTGGTTCCCCGGGTATTTTACGATCACCCTGTTGTGCCTCGTAGCCTTTGGCGCCTGGGCACTACGGCACTCTGAAGCCCATAGGCGAATTGGGTAAGGG
>JARRPY010000219.1:0-8092 GCA_037382425.1 Deltaproteobacteria bacterium | reverse complement strand
TCAGTCAGGCCGTTTGATTGACTGGCTTTGGGAAATGGAAGGAATAAAGCTGGAAGTTGTCACAAATTTTCTTTATCCCGGCCATACCCGTCACCGCATACATGCTCCTAAAACCACCAAAGGCACCTGGCTGACCAACAAACTCTTGGAATCCGCTGAACGTTATGACAATTTGGATATCGCTTACGCCGCCCCGGCCAGACGGCTCATCGCACGCAGTTCGGACCTGGCGGTGCTCGGTGCCGAAGTGGAAATTTCCGGTGTTGGAATTAACCTGGCCGGTGCCAGAAAAACGATTTTGGCTCTCAATGGATTTGGAGCCAATCGGGAGATGGTGGCGCAATACATCCCTGATATGGCTGATGCCTATTACTTTGGACACGAGGGCAATACCGGCGAAGGAATCCTTTGGGGCGAGGCACTGGGTGGACAGCTTGAAAACATGGGTTCCTATCAGGCACATGGTTCCGTCGCCCACCCACACGGAACACTGCTTTCCTGGGCAGCAATCAGTCTGGGCGGCTACCAGGTTAACAATCACGGCAGGCGATTTGTCAATGAGAACCACGGCTATTCCGAACACGCAATGGATGTCCTGGCCCAGGAAGGCAAAACGGCCGTCGAAATTTTCGACCAACGCATTTATCACGAAGTGGAAGGATATGAGGATTTCCAGCAATGCCTGAAAATGGGAGCCGTGAAGAAATTTGATTCCATAGAAGATTTGGCCAAAGGTTTTCAGATTGACGGCAGGGTCCTTCGCGAAGAACACATGCAGTTTCAAAAGGCTGCAAACGGCGGGATCGAAGATCGTTTGGGCCGGAATGATCTGAAACAACCTCTCAAACCGCCTTATTATGGAGTTCGGGTCACCGGGGCTCTGTTTCATACACAGGGCGGTCTAAAAGTCGACCAGAGAGCGAGAGTGATTCATAGGGATGGAAATCCGATCCTCAACCTGTATGCGGGAGGAGGAACAGCTGTAGGTTTATCTGGAAAGGGCGTTTCAGGGTATTTATCGGCCAACGGGCTGCTGGCTGCTTTGACGCTGGGTATGCTTGCAGGCGAAGACGCGGGGCGAACGTTATTCGGGACAGGTTGAAAGATGCATCATTTAAAAAGACAGGCAATCATTAACCAGGCATTACAAGGGAGGTTGACATGGATTCTAAAAGCAAAAGAAAGAATTGGACACGTCGTGAATTTCTAAAAGCGGGGGCTTTGGCCGGAGGAACTGCAGTCATTGGATCGATGGGCTTTCCCAGCATCTTGCGGGCTGCGCCCAAGGAGATCATCATCGGCCACATTCACCCTCGTTCAGGGTTTCTTGCCTTCGACGGCAAGGAATTGGCCAACGGCATTGAACTGGCAGTTAAGGAAATCAATGAAGCCGGCGGCATCAAATCCATGGGTGGGGCCACCTTAAAGGTACTGGCCGCTGACTCGGAAGGCAAGCCGGATGTGGCGATTCGCGAAGTGGAACGTCTGTACAATGAGGGTGCCGTAGCAATCAGCGGGTGCTACCAGTCTTCGGTGACGCTCGTGGCCACGCAGATTGCGGAGAAATTCAAGGTGCCGTTTGTCGTTTCCGTAGCTGTGGCCGACAAAGTAACGGCTCGCGGCTTCAAATATACGTTCCGTGTCCAACCGAACGCAGAGCAAATGGCCTCCCAGGCGGTGAAGCATCTTTCAGAGATCATTAAATCTACGGGAGCGAAGGCGAAATCCATCGCCTATCTCCATGACAATACGGCCTACGGAAAACCGTTGTCAGCTCATGTCGCCAAGTTCGCTCCGAAGTACGGACTTGAAGTTATTGAAGACGTCCCCTATTCACCCAGAGCGACCGACGTTTCCACTGAAGTCGGAAAAATCAAGGCGGCAGGTGCAGACATTATTCTTGACACAGGCTATTTTGGCGACGGTGTCAGAGTCTACAAGACAATGAAGGACCTGAGAGTGAAAGCTCAGGCGATCATGGGCTGCGCCAACGGAGCTTTCAGCCATCCCAAATTTGTAAAGGAATTGGGCGATATTACTGAAAACGTGATGGACGGCAACTACCGGGCCAATCCGCTCAGCCCGCTTACTAAAAAAGCCTTTTCCAATTACAAGAAGACGTTCGGCAACGAAATGGGCGCCTCTACGGTATTCTCTTACCAGGCTGTGTATGTCATCGCAGACGCTATCGAGAGGGCCGGGTCTGCTGATCGCGAGGCCATTCGCGAAGCGCTGACCAAAACTCATATGACCAAACACATACTCCCTCAGGGGCCGATTGTTTTCGGTCCGGGCGGACAGAATATCAATGCCACCGCCGCAGTCACCCAGGTGCAGGGCGGCATCATCAAGGTTGTCTGGCCGAACAAATACGCCGAAGCCAAACCGGTCTTTCCCGTTCCCATGTCCTAGCCGAGTGTTTTCCGGGGGCCGCTCTGCGGCTCCCGGAAATACATGCCAGAGGGTATCATGAATGCCTCATTTGTGGCGCAGTCGCTGCTGAATGGTGTGCTGATCGGCGGAGTGTATTCTTTAGCCGCCATCGGACTGAATCTCATATTCGGCGTCATGAAGATCATCAATTTCGCCCACGGCGCAATGATGATGGTCGGCATGTACACGTGCTACTGGTCCGTCATGCTGCTCCGGCTGAATCCCTACGCGGCAATACTGATTGTTATTCCTATCATGTTCCTGATCGGAGTAATCATTCAACGCTTTCTGATAAACCCGATCATCACGGCCCCGGAACACAATCAACTGCTCTTGACCTTAGGCGTGTCGCTTTTTCTGGAGAATCTGGCCCTGTTCCTCTGGTCACCGGATTACAGGGTGCTCTCGACTCCGTTTGCTGAGATAAACTACTATCTGGGCGACATTTCCTTTTCCCTGGTGCGTATTCTCGCTTTCGCCCTGGCCATGCTGTGTACTGGAGCTTTGTATTTTGTATTGGCTAAAACCGATTTGGGCAAAGCCATCCGGGCGGCCAGTGAGGAACCGGAAGGCGCCGTACTCATGGGCATCAACGTTCGACGGATCTATTTCATATCCTTTGGTATCGGCTCCGCATGCGCGGGTGTGGCCGGAGCCGCCATCACCCCATTCTTCCCCGTTTATCCGCAGGTGGGCGGATTATTTGTGATCACCGCCTTTGTGGTGGTGGTTTTGGGAGGAATGGGAAGTTTTCTGGGCGCCTTTGTCGGCGGCATCATCATCGGCGTGGCTGACAGTATAGGAGCCATGCTGTTGCCGGGTTCCATGAAGGCAATTATTTCATTCCTCATTTTTATTCTCATATTGCTTTTCAAGCCCAATGGCTTATTTGGAGGGCGGCGTGGGTAACCAATACAAAGCCGACCACTTGAGGCGACACCTGAGCAGGCGGACCTGGCTGATCATCTGCTTCTTGTTTCTGGCTTTGCATGCGACTCCTTGGGTGTTTCCCAGCGTCTTGCACACGATGATCATGATTTTCCTCATGGCGATCATGGGTCAGGGCTGGAATATCCTGTCCGGATACGCAGGACAGTTCTCCTTCGGCCATTCACTTTTTTTCGGGCTTGGTGCTTATTGTTCTTCTTTGTTATTTGTTAAAACGGGAATCAGTCCATGGTTCGGCATGGTCGTTTCGGTAACGGTTGCTATTCTGGTCGGCCTCTTCATTGGGTTTCTAAGCTTTCGGTACGGATTATCGGGTCCATTTTTTGCCCTCATCATGCTCGCTTTCGCTGAAATATTTCATATGTGTGCCATGGGTTGGAATTGGGTAGGCGGCGCAGAGGGCATTCTGATTCCCCTTGAGGGAAATGCACCCGCAATCATGCAGTTTACGGAAAAGGATCCTTTTTTCTACATCCTCCTCTGGTTGACCGCGGCATCCGTCTTTTTCATCTGGAAAATGGAGGGCACGCGCATGGGGCTCTATTTTCAGGCGATTCGCGAAGACAACGACGCGGCGGAAACATTGGGCGTAGACTCCCTGCGATACAAATTAACGGCCATGGCTTTTTCAGCAGGCATGACCGCAGTAGGCGGCGTCTTTTACGCCCAATACTTGCTTTATATAGACCCTGATACGACTTTCGGTGCCATCAACTCGATTGAAATTATGCTTCGGCCGATCATCGGCGGGCCCGCGACGGTTCTGGGACCGCTTCTGGGGTCTTTGGTCCTGACTCCACTGGCCGAAGTGACACGAACCGCCTTCCAGGCATATTCGGGCGCGTATCTGATGTTTTACGGTGCCATTCTGGTGGTGGTTATCATTTTCATGCCTGACGGATTGATGGGCGTGTTCAAAAAAGGACTCGCCTATCTCCAGTCAAAAAAGAGGCTGCCGAATGACGGATAGGAAAACGCTCGAAGTGGACGGCGTCAGTAAATCCTTTCGAGGCTTGCAGGCGCTCAAAGATATCTCGCTGACCGTAGAACCCGGCCGGATAGTCGGTCTTAACGGACCCAACGGCGCGGGCAAGACCACATTATTCAACGTTATTTCCGGCTTCTATAAACCCGATAAGGGGAGCATCCGGTTCGGGGGGCAGGACCTGATCGGCCTTAAATCCAACAGGATATGTAAACTGGGTTTGGCGCGAACCTTTCAGATTGTGAAACCTTTCGGCCAGTTGACCGTATTGGAAAACGTGGCCGTAGGTGCCTTTAATTCGATTCGAAAGACGAAGCAGGCCGAAACCGAGGCATGGAGGATCCTGGATTTTGTCGGACTGGCCGACAAGGCTCTCATTCCTGCTTTCAGCCTGACCATTCCGGATCGGAAAAGGTTGGAAGTGGCCCGTGCCCTGGCAACGAAACCTGACCTGCTCCTTCTTGACGAGGTCATGGCCGGACTGAATCCCACAGAAAAGGACAATGTCATTGCATTGGTAAAAAAGATTCGCGATATCGGCGTCGCAATTCTGGTCATTGAACACGCCATGCGGGTGATTATGGGCCTGTGCGATACGATTGTGGTCCTTCAATATGGATGCTGCATCGCCGACGGCGACCCGGCTGCTGTCAGCTGTGACCCCAAAGTAATCGAGGCGTACCTGGGGAAAGAATATGACCCTGATCAGCATTGAAAATTTGGAGGTATTCTATGGACCGGTTCAGATCTTGTGGTCGGTTTCTATTTCCATGGAAGAGGGATGTATCAATTCGCTTCTGGGGGGAAATGGTGCGGGAAAGACGACCACGGTGAAAGCCGTATCCGGGATGCTTAAACCCAGGGCGGGCCGTATTGTTTTTTTCGGCCGGGATCTTACGCAAATGCCGGCCCACGACCCCAATATTGCGGGAAAGAAGAAGTCAGGCGGCGGGCACACTTTCCGGCGGTGAGCAACAGATGCTGGCTCTGGCCCGAGGGATGATGTCTCTGCCGAAATTGCTTATTCTGGATGAGCCCTCTCTTGGCCTGGCGCCGCTTATGGTCATAGAGATCTTCAAGGCCATAGAGGAAATTAACAGGGAAGGCGTTTCCATTCTTCTCGTCGAACAAAACGCACCCCAGGCCTTGTCCATTTCAGACAGTGCCTTTGTCCTGGAAGAGGGGCGAATCGCTTTGTCCGGCAGTGGAAGCGAACTTCTAAATGATGACCACATTCGGCGTCTTTATCTCGGGGTGACAGACCCATGCGAAACGCCCTAGAAGCATAAGATGCAAGAAAAAAGAGACAGGGAGTGATTATGCCTGAATATCTGGATGCGATTGCGGAGTTTGCAACAGGATTGAAATTTGAGGACTTGCCTGCCGAAACGGTCCTGAGAGCCAAGTATGTGACGGCCGACTGCATGGCGGTTATCGCTTCGGGCGCACAGGAAAACGAAGTCCAGGCCCTGACCCGCGAAATCAATCCTGCTGCCGGACCGTCTACTTTACTGGGACTGAATCGTAAAGCCGATTCACTGAACGCCGCTTTGATCAATGGAACGGCCGGAACCTTTCTGGAACTGGACGAAGGCAATCAGTTCGCCAGAGGCCATCCTTCAATCCATGTGATACCGGCGCTCCTGGCCCTGGGTGAGGAGAAGGGATCATCGGGCCGCGATTTGATCACGGCTCTGGTGGTAGGATACGAAATCGGCGCCCGAATCGGTATCGCCTCCAAAATACGCATGTCAATGCATCCCCACGGCACCTGGGGTACCGTGGGAGCCGCCGCCGCCGCTGGACATCTGACCGGCTTGACCACGTCGGCCATGAAGGAGGCGATCAACATCAGTTCATCTCTGGGCCTGGCCACAAGCCGGCAAACCATGCTCCAGGGCGGTACGGTCAGAAACACCTATTCCGGTGTAAGCAACTACATGGGTCTGTTGACTCTGAAATTGTTACACGCTGGCATCACCGGGGAGAGAGACGGCCTGACGACCGTTTACGGTAGTGTGATATCGGATGTTTTTGATGCATCGGCCATGACTGAAGACTTGGGGAAGCGCTATGAAATTTCCAGGAATTACTTCAAGCGCCATGCCTGTTGCCGGTATAATCATTCGGCCCTTGACGCTCTCATGGATATCGCGTCCCGTTTTGAAAACGGGCGGATACCGTCTCATCAGGTAGCCCGAGTGGAGGTGGAAACCTATTCACTGGCCGCGCAGCTTTGCGATCCCAAACCGGCAAACATGCTGGCCGCCAAGTTTTCCATTCCCTTTGCCATCGGAACCTACCTGGTTAATGGTGAAACGGGCGTAGAGAGTTTCAGGGCGGATAAAACAAGGGATAAAGAAATCCGGCGTCTGGCCGGATTGACGACCGTGTCTGAAGATGCATCGCTTACAGCGATGATGCCTTCGAGACGGCCCTCCCGGGTGACCCTGACCATGAAGGACGGAACGCGCTATACAGCGGAAACGTATTTGAATAAAGGCGATTTTGAAGACCCTTACTCGGAGTCAGAAATAACGGAGAAATATTTCGAACTGGCACAGCCTGTCTGGGGTCGTGATGTGGCCGAAGCGCTTCACACCGACCTGATGCGTCTTGAGGAGATCGAAGAATTAAACCAATTGACCGCCCGTCTGGCATAGAATCACACCTTTGAAAGGAATCTGGTTGCCACAAGCGGTCGAAATCACCTGATTGACCGGCCCGGCAGGCTGAAGGAGACGGACTGCTATTTCAATCCGTCCACGCTTGAATTGATGAGCATAAAAGGCGAGGTTTCGACCTTTTCCGGCCAGCCCCGATAATGTTCGATAATATGCTTCTGCAGCAATTCAAATCCGCTGCGCATGGCTTGCTCCTGATCTGTCAGGGGACGCGAGGCTGCCTCGGCCAATCTGGCACCTATCGCGTCCTCATTCACCGTCAGGACTTCACCTCCTGAAACGACGACGCGGCCGCCGACCATAACTGTATCGACATAGCGGCTGTGCCCGCGATAAAGCAGAACGTCAAGCGGATCGTGGGCTGGATCGGTGTAAGGCTTGCACATGGATTCAAAATCCAGGAGTACCAGATCGGCCCTGCGGCCCGGCGCCAATCTGCCGATCTCAGAGCCGAAGCCCAGCAATTCTGCCGAGTTTTCGGTGGCCATTTTAAAAACCTGACGGGCGGTCATGTGAGGCGAGTGAAGTTCCAGGGATGGAAGACGATGAAGCAGGTAGCAGACTTTCATTTCCTGAATGAAGTCGTCATCATCATTGATGGATTTTCCGTCCAGGCCCAGACCGACCAGTACGCCAGCTTCGAGCATATGCCAGGCCGGAGCGATTCCGTTTCTGACGCGCAAATTGCAGGACGGGTGATGGGTTACGGCGGTTTCCGTTTCAGCCAGCAGTTCAATATCGGCCTCGGTGGGCCAGACGCAATGGCCGATCACCAGGCCTTTGCCCAAAAGGCCGATATCGTTCATCCAGGCTATCAGGGTCTTGTTTAAAAAATCGAGACCGTAGATTTTTTGGAAGATGGATTGAACGGCGTGGACGTGTATGGGTGCCCCTAGCTGATCGGCTGCCCTGCGTACGGCGACCAGGAGATCCTTCGTGGCCCATTGCGGAGCCAGGGGCCCGATTCCTGTTTTACACATGGGGCCGTCGGCCCGTTTACTGAGCGCTTGAACGACATCTATGAAGTTATCTCCGGTAAGCG
>JARRPY010000218.1:0-5421 GCA_037382425.1 Deltaproteobacteria bacterium | reverse complement strand
TCACCCCGTAACATTCGACAAAATTTGCTGGGTCGCGAGGGGGGTATGCGCTGGGTGACCGGAGGTCACTATGCCAAGCGGAACACCATCGATAGCATTCTCAGCGACGTCCGGTGATGGGAGCAACTTGATACTGAACGTTTTTCATAATCGATTGGACGTTATGTCAAGAAAAATGGATTAGTAATGGTATCGGAGTTGGGCTATATGAAGAGAATTTTCATAGACTTTATAAACAAACCTGTGCTCATCAGTTATTCGCCTGGACCAGTATCCTGAAAGGGCATGTTTTAATGGCTCGGGTTTTCCCATACCTTCAAAGGGGGTACGCTGAGTCTCCTTGATGAGGGTATTTATTCGGCTCGGAATCTTTTTATCCGTCTTTTGCCAATAGAGGTAGTCATCCCACGCATGGTCGGAAAAGATAAGCGTCACGCTTCGATTAGCTCCCTTTCAGCACCTTTGCCATTTTCAAGTTGGGCAATGGATTCAATCAAACGTTTGGTGTTTTTTGGTGACCGCAAAAGGTATGCGGTTTCTTCAAGTGCTTCAAAGTCCTCAAGAGAGATAATGACTACGGAATTCGACGACTTGCGTGTGACAATCACCGGGGCACGGTCCCTACAAACTCTTTCCATTGTTTTAGCGAGGTTTTGCCTCGCTGCGGTATACGTTATGGCTTCCATTTTTCGCCTCCTGTACAACTTATTGTACATATGGAAGCCGCGTTGTCAAGCTGATTTTTAGGGCCCCAGCCAAACGCACCGCCAGATGTCTTAAAGTCCCGTGGTCGTGGGGGGTCGGGAGGGAGATGTGATGAAGATTACGGCTATGGAACTCTATCATGTGTCGGTGCCGCTCAAGGAAACCTTCTGGCCCACCTGGATTCCAGGCTACCCACAGACCCACAACCGGTTCACCCTGGTCAAGCTAATGACCGATGAGGGGATAGAAGGCTATTCCGCCGGGTCGGCCATGGGAAAAGAACGGGAGGGCCTTGGGGACCTCATCGGCGGCTATCTGATCGGGGCCGACCCCACGGACATCGACAACATCCAGGGTCTTTTGAAACAGGCCGGGTTCCTGGGCTGGCGGAACTTCTGGATCGAACCGGCCTGCTGGGACATCCTGGGGAAAAAGGAAGGAAAGCCGGTGTACGAACTTCTGGGCGGAAAGGCCCGGCCCGTGGAAGTCTACTGCTCCACCGGAGAAATGCACGATCCTGAAAAACGGGTGGAGGAACTGCTGGCCATGAAAGAACGCGGGTTCAAAACGGCCAAACTGCGCGTGAAAAGCCCTACGCTACAGGAGGATATCCGACACATTGAGACCGTCCGCAAGGGCTTGGGAGATCACATGGTGCTGGGTGTGGACGCCAATCAGGGATGGCTGGTCACCATCGTGGACCAGGTCCCGGCCTGGACCCTGGACCGGGCGAAACAGTTTGCCCAGGCCTGCAAGGACCATCAGATCACCTGGTTGGAAGAGCCCCTGGATTCACGGGACTATGACGGGAACGCGGCCCTCAAGAAGGTCTCTCCGATCAAGATATCGGGCGCGGAGCTCAACTACGGATGGGACGAAATCAAAATTATGCTGGAAAAGGACTGTTTTCAAATCTACCAGCCCGATGCCACCTTTGCCGGCGGGATCGCCCAGGTTCGACAGGTGATACATGCATGCAAAGAAAAAGCTCGTGAGTTTTCACCCCACACCTGGACCAACGGCATTGGCTTTTACGTCAATTGGAACATGGTCCTGGCCGATCCGGACAACACCCTCCCATTGGAATATCCCTTGGAAGAACCGTCCTGGGTTCCGGAGACGCGGGAGGGCATCATCGCCCCCATCCTGCCGGATGCAAACGGGATGCTTCAGCCGTTCACCCCTCCGGGCCTGGGATTTGAGATCGACAAAGGCCTCTTGAAGCGATATGGGAAGCGCTTTTTCAAGGTGACGGAAACCCGCCTCAAGCTAAAAGTCATCCGGGAGAAGGGCCTCAAAACCGCACTGGCGCTCAAGAAGCGAAAAGAGGGCATCGGGTCGGAATGATCTTGTCAGGGGCATTCCCCGGCAAGGGGTAATACAATGGGAGTGGCGAAGAAAGGGGCGTACGAGTGGTGGAAGAGCACAAAGGGCTTCACTGGGCCTGGATCGTCTTAGGGACCTGTTTTATCAATCTCTTCATCAACTATTCCATACGCCTCGGCTACAGCGTGGTCCTTCCGGAGATGATCGGGGAACTGGGGTTCAACCGCACGGCCGGCGGGACCATCTTCAACGCCTACTTCCTCTCATACGTGTCCCTGACCCCATTTGCCGGTTACCTGACCGATCGTATCGGGGCGCGGCGGGTCATTACGGCATGCGCGGGCATCCTGGGGGTGGGCGTTTTCTTAATGGGCAGCGTCACCTCTTTCTGGATGGCCTGTCTCTGTTTTGCGATTGCCGGACTGGGGAGCACCGGCATGTGGACGCCGGTCATTACCGTTGTCCAGCGGTGGTTTTCGCCCGACCGCAGGGGGCTGGCCCTCGGCATTCTATCCACCGGTTACGGCTTGGGCTTCGCCACCATGGGTGTCGCCGTTCCATTCATCGTCAATCAGTTGAACTGGCGCTATGCCTGGTATTTCCTGGGGGCCGGGGCCCTCATGATGATCGCGGTCAATGGCATCCTCCTCAGAAGCGATCCGGAATCCGTAGGATGTGAGCCCTGGGAACGAAAGAAGACCAAGAGGGCACAAGCCCCACCGACAGGGCCCGAGCACGACGGCACACGCGTGCTCCCTGAATTGTTCAGAAATCGGGCCTTCTGGATTGTGGGGCTCTCCTATTTGGCTATCTCCTACAGTCTCTACGGGCTCACCACGTTCATGGTCGACTATGCCACATCGCAGCTCGGACTCCCCTTGGAGAGAGCCGGCCTTTTGGCCACCGTGCATGGGACCTGTCAGGTGGTCGGCGTTCTGACGATCCTGCCGATGTCGGATTACCTGGGCCGAAAAAAGATCCTCACCCTTTCCAACGGTCTGGTCACGGCCGGTCTTATTGGCATCATGCTGAGCGGAAATTCCTGGGGCTTGCTTTTTCTGTTTGTGGGCATTCTGGCCATGTGTTTTGGCGCCACCTTCCCCATGTACGGGGCGTGCGCCGGAGATTTCTTCCCCAGAAACATCATGGGGACGGTGATCGGCGCCTGGACCCCGTTTTACGGCCTGGGCGCCATGTCGGCCCACTGGGTGACCGGCATACTGAGAGATAGCACCGGCACCTATCATTACCCTTTCATGATCAACGTGTTCATGGCCGGGATCAGCACCCTGCTCATCGGAATGGTAAGGAATCCCGCCCAAGGAAGTTTACCGAAAAGATGACGACATACGGTTTGGGAATGGTTTGCGGAATTTATTGATGCGCTATAGCATGGCAACCGCGAATGAACAGGTATAATGCCTCCCCCGCTAAGGGCTCGCTCAAAAATAAATTCGAAGAATTGACGCTCAGATTTGGGTTATATTTGGTCGTCGCGATTGAGTGAAGCCACAGGAATAGTGCACTATTTCGAGGACTTCACGATTGAGCGGCGGCCGAAGATGGCCTGAAGCTGGGATGGGAAAATCTGAAGTTATTTTTGAGCGAGCCCTAAGACTTCCGCCCCTTGCACTCCGCTATAAACAGTGGGATAAAATCGTTGAGGTCCTCACAGATGCAGACATCGGCAATATTGAAAATGGGGGCCATCGGGTCTGTGGAGATCGCCACTATGAAGCGTGACCCCTGCATGCCGACGCGGTGGTGATATGCACCGGATATGCCGCAGGCCAGATAGAGTCTGGGGGACACCACGGTTCCGGTAAAACCGACCTGTCTTTCGTATGCCAGCCAACCTGCGTCGCACACCGGGCGGGACCCGGCCACGGCGGACTTAGGGAAAAGCTTGGCCAGGTCCCTGATCAGGGCCAGGGTTTCCACCTTTCCGATGCCCCGGCCTGCGGCCACAATGACATCTGCTTCTGCCAGGCCCGCATCGCCCCGCTTGACCTGCTTCATCCCGAGATAGCGCGTTCGCCTCGGTTTGTCGGAAGACGGGCGTATTTCAATGCGACCCGGTGTCACATCGGCAGGCACGGGGGGCTTGAATGCCCCCGGCTGAACCAGCAGGATGGTGGTGCGAACCAAAGGGGATACCTCCAAAACGATCTTTCCATTGTAAGCAAAACGGGAAAGGCAGATATCCCCCTCCTCTTCGGACACGGCGGAAACCCCGCTGATGCATCCTGCCTGAAGACGCGCGGCGAGTCTGGGACCAAAGTCCATGCCCTGGGTGCTCTGGGATATGAGAGTGAAATGTGGATTGATTCTTCGCAGTTCATCCGTGAGAACATCCATGATTATCTCCGGATGATAGGTTGTCAGGCAGGGATTCTCATACGCGATGACCCTCTCCCCGGTGGTGTCTGCAATTTCCCGAGCCGGCCCCTCGACCGCTTCGCCTACCACCAGCACCGTAATCGGCAAACCTCGGAACCGCCGAATTTCCCGAGCCAGACCCAGCAGTTCAAAGGTGGTCGGCGCCACCCCGGCCTCAGTCAATTCCGCAACAATCGCAATGGAATCACCCATCATTTACCCGTCTAAAGCAGCCCTTCCCGTTTCAGGATCTCAAGTAATTGGCCCGCCTTTTCTCGTCTATCCCCCTGGAGCAGCAGCCCTTCCCGGGACTTGCCGGGGGTATGGACCCTCAGAATCTTTTCCCGTACTCCCACAGAAGCCAGTTCGGCTGAATCCAGACGAAAGGGTTTGTCTTTCCTGGCACGAATCAGATTGGAAAGGGTCGGGTAACGGGGATGGTTGATACCGGTCTGAACGGTCAGGACCGCGGGCAGATCCAGTTCCAACATGTAACGTCGGCCGTTTTCGATTTCCCGCTCCACATACACCACTCCCTTTGATGGGTAAACGGTTTCAAAGATGACACCGGTGGCGCAGGGCATCTCGAGATATTCGGCCAAAAGAGGTCCCACCTGGCCCTGCATGTCGTCTTCGGCCATGATGCCGGTCAGGATCAGATCATATCCCCTGTTTCGCGCAAACGCGCCGATCCACGTGGCAATGGTCAGGGGGGTGAGAGACGCGTCCTCCGGCGCGTGGACATGCACGGCGGTATCCGCGCCCATGCCGATGGCCCTTTCCAATACCTGTGTGGTCCGGTCAGGTCCCACCGTGAGGACATCCAGAACCGTCCCGGGCAATGATTCCTTTATCCGCACGGCCTCTTCCACGGCAAACTCATCGGCATGGTTCATCCAGTACCTAGATGGCCCTTCCGGGATCACACGACCACTTCCCTCATCAATACGGAGCGGTATGTTGGAATCCAGAACCTGTTTGATGCACACCAGCAATTTCATTTTCAAAAAT